>WTGD01000091.1 GCA_011523725.1 Nitrospinota bacterium | reverse complement strand
CCGAGATACTGGGCGCTTACGAGGCTGACGACGCCGTCCGCGTCGTGGTGATGAAGGGCGCGGGCGATAAGGCGTTCGTCTCGGGCGCGGACATCTCCCAGTTCGAGAAAAACAGGAGCAACGCCGATCAGGCCGCCGAGTACACGCGCATATCCGAGGAAGCCAAGCAAATCATGGTGCGTATGAAGAAACCCCTCATCGCCATGATTCGCGGATACTGCCTGGGCGGCGGACTGGGGATCGCGCTGAACGCCGACATCCGGGTCGCGGCGGACGATTCGCAGTTCGGCATCCCCGCCGGGCGTCTGGGCATCGCCTACGGCTTCGACAACCTGAAGCAGCTCGTCGACCTCGTGGGACCCGCCAAGGCGAAGGAGATCCTCTTCACGGCCCGGCGCATCCCGGCGGCGAAGGCGCTCGAAATCGGGCTGGTGAACGAGGTGGTGCCCGTGGATGAGCTCGAAGACTACGTCGTGGACATGGCCTCCACCATCGCGAACAACGCGCCGCTCTCGGTCAAGGCGTCCAAGCTCACCATCGGCGAGGTGGTGAAAGACGGCGCCGAGCGCGATTTCGAGATGATAGCGAGGCTTTCCGAGGAATGCTTCAACAGCGCCGATTATAAAGAGGGCCGCACCGCGTTCATGGAGAAGAGAAGGCCCGTCTTCACGGGCAGATAGAGCGCCTCAGCGGGAGAAATTCGATGAATGACGAGGTATTCACCGAGGTCATCTCCCCCGCGGGCATCCCCAGGATACCGGATGAGGCGCTGAGTCCCAGGCCCGGGACGCTGGAAGGCGCCACTCTCGGGATCCTCGAGAACAACAAGGAATTCTCCGACTGGGTGCTGGACAGGGTGCGCGACCGCCTTCAGGAATCCTTTGAAATCACGGAAGTCGTCCAGCGCAGGAAGCACCACCTGGCCCAGGCTGCCGCTTCTGAGATCCTCGAAGAGTTGAACGCGCGCTGCGACGCCGTTCTCCTCGGCGTGGGGCACTGAGGCTCCTCCACTTCGTGGAGTGTCCGCGACGCGGTTCAGCTTGAAAGGCTGGGAAGCCCCGCCTGCGTCATCGTGAGCCGGGGCTTCAGCCACAGCGCCCGCGCAATAGCGCGCAGGCAGGGCTACGGCGGCCTGCCCATCGTCGAGATGGACCACCCCCTCGCCGCTCCCGCGAGGGAAGCGCTTCATCCCAAAGCGGACGCCGTCGTGGCGGAAGTCGCCCGCACGCTCACGGGCGACGCCGGGGAACTCCGGGCCGAATACGCGGAGAAGAAGTTCCGGGGTTCTGAGAATCTCTGGCCGAAATAGGGGGGCGGGACTTGGCCGGGAACGTCGAAAACCCCGCTCTCGAGGCGGGCAGGCGGGTATTGCCTATCACTGGCTCCCTCGATGAGGTGAACGCCTATTTTTACGAGCGCGGCTGGACGGACGGGCTGCCCATCGTCCCGCCGACGCGCGCGCGCGTGGAGGGTCTGCTCACCGGCTGGCCGGGCGACCCGGATGCGGAAATCGCCGAGGTGCCTCCCCTCATGGGGGTGGCGACGGCCCGCGCGGTTGCGGTGAACGCCGTGATGGCCGGCTGCTTGCCCGAATACCTGCCCGTCGTCGTGGCGGCCCTCTCCGCCGTCACGAAGCCGCGCTATGGCCTCAGCCACCGCCAGACGACGACGCACCCCGCCACCGCGCTCATCATCGTGAACGGCCCCATCGCGAAGCGCCTCCGGATCAACGCGGGCTCGGGCCTTTTCGGCCCTGGCTGGCGGGCGAACGCGACGATAGGCCGCGCGCTCAGGCTTTGCCTCATCAACCTGGGCGGCGCCGTTCCCGGCGAGGTGGACCGCGCCCAGCACGCCCATCCGGGGAAGTACACCTACTGCATCGCCGAGAACGAGGACGCGAACCCCTGGGAGCCCTATCACGTGGAGCGCGGTTTCGCGCCGGAAGAGAGCACGGTGACGCTCACCTGCGGGGAGGCGCCCCACTGCATCACGGACAACTACAACACCGGGCCCCATGCGCTTCTGTTCGGCTATGCGGATTCGATGGCCACGCTGGGCGGGAACAATCTCTCCTCCCAGGGAGAGCCCGTCCTCGTCATGGCTCCCGAGCACGCCGCCTGCATCGCACGGGCGGGCTGGAGCAAGGCGGACGTGAAGCGCTATCTCTTCGAGAAGGCGAGAAAGCCCTGGGAGCACGTGGGCGTTCGGGGAAAATCGAAAGGCCCGACCTTTCCCGTCTGGGTCGACAGGACGGACCCCGAGGCCTCCGTGCCCATCCTCACCCATGCCGACGCCCTCATCCTCATCACAGGCGGCGGCGAGGGCCAGAAGTCCATGTGGATCCCCACCCCCGGCGCGCAGACGCTCAGCGTCATCGAGAAAATCCGGGAGTAGGGGGTGTTGAAAAAGTCTTTGTCAAAGGAGCAACCCCCCAACCCCCCTTGTCAGGGGGGCTTTTCTTGCACCTCTTCGACGGGGGGCATCGCTTTTACCCCCCTGACAAGGGGGGATACAGGGGGGTTGGTTTTTGTAGCGGACAGGCCCCTGTGCCTGTCCGAGGCCACCGTTCTCAAGGTCATGCGCGCCCTGGGCCTTCGTCTGCGGCCATCCGCCTGACGGCCCCATGACATTCCCTGATGGAGCAATGGCGACGCCGGTGCGCTTCTCAGTCATTATTCCCGACGATTCCCAAAAATTCTCCACTTCCAAACCTTGAGATTTGAAAAAAAGTTGTGAGAATGTCCCCATCGTGGTATTTTTGACTTACGCAGCGCCATACGATCACATCCGGGGATGTTTCTTTAATTTCTTTACGCCCGCGAGGGCCCACGAGGAGGGAAGTTGTGATGAAAAAGCATCTGTTCACCGTACTTTGCGCGTTTGCCGCCGTGGCGGTAATCGCAAGCGCCGCGTTCGCCGCCAGCCCGACGCTGGAAACGGTGAAAAAACGCGGCAATCTCATTTGCGGCGTCAACACCGGCCTCACGGGCTTCTCGGCGCCTGACGACAAGGGCGTCTGGAGGGGTTTCGACGTCGATTACTGCCGCGGCATCAGCGCTGCGATTTTCGGAAATCCCGACAAGGTGACCTACAAGCCGCTGACGGGCAAGACGCGCTTCCCGGCGCTTCAATCGGGTGAGATCGACGTCCTCTCGCGCAACACGACCTGGACCTTCAAGCGCGACGTGAACCTCGGCTTCGAGTTCGTGGGCGTGCTGTACTACGACGGGCAGGGCTTCATCACCCGCAAGGCCCTCGGCGTCAAGAGCGCCAAGGAACTGGGCGGCGCTTCGGTCTGCATCCAGACCGGCACCACCACCGAGCTCAACCTGGCGGACTTCTTCCGCAGCAACAATATGAAGTTCAAATCGGTCGTCGTCGAGGACGCGGCCGAGGCGCGCCAGAACTACGCCGCCAACCGCTGCGACGCCTACACGACGGACCGCTCCGGCCTCGCCGCCCAGCGCTCCGTGCTGAAGAACCCGGCCGATCACGTGATTCTGCCTGAAATCATCTCCAAGGAGCCGCTCGGCCCCGTCGTGCGCCACGGCGACAACGTGTGGGGCGACATCGCCCGCTGGGTGCGCAACGCGCTCATCGTCGCCGAGGAACTCGGCATCACGTCCAAGAACGTCGACGCCATGAAGAAATCGAACAATCCCGAGATCAAGCGCATGCTCGGCCAGGAAGGCGACTTTGGCAGCATGCTCGGTCTGCCCAAGGACTGGGCCTACAACGTCATCAAGGGCGTGGGCAACTACTCGGAGATCTACGAGCGCCACATCGGCCCCAAGACGGCCATCGGCCTCGCGCGCGGCTACAACCAGCTCTGGACGAAGGGCGGCATCCTCTATTCGCCTCCGTTCCGTTAAGATGTCCTGACCGATAACGCGAATCCGCACCGGCTCCGGGGGTATCCCCGGGGCCGGGCGGCGCGTTCTCAAACCAAAGATACCGCGCTGGCGAAGTCGCACTCCGGGGGCTCGATATGGCGGTAGACTCTCAAGCAAGTGGCGGGCGGCAGCGCGCCGCGAGTTGGTGGTACGACCCGAAATTCCGGTCCATAGCGTTTCAGGTCGCCTTCGTGCTGGCGCTCGTCGGCCTCGGCATCTACCTCGTCCACAACACGCTCATCAATCTCGAAAAACGCAACATCAAGACGGGTTTCGATTTCCTCTTCAACCCGGCCGGCTTCGAGATTCCCCTCACCCTCATTCCCTACTCCGTCGAGGCGGGCTCGACCCACGGCGCGGTCTTCATCGTCGGAATACTGAACACATTGCTCATCTCGGCTCTGGGGATCGTGCTGGCGACGATTCTCGGCTTCATTCTCGGCGTGCTGAGGCTCTCGAACAACTGGCTGGTGTCGCGCCTGGTGGGGGTCTACATCGAAGCCGTGCGCAACGTGCCGCTCCTGCTGCAGTTTCTGTTCTGGCACTTCGCCGTCTTTCAGTCGCTCCCCCTGGTGCGCCAGGCGATACCGATTTTCGATACGGTCTACATCCATAATCGCGGCCTCACGGTGCCGAGGCCCATCCCGCAGCCGGGCTTCCTGGTAGTCGCGGCGTCGGTTTTCGTAGCGATCGCGGCCATCATCTATCTCAAGAAATGGGCGCGCAGGCGCCAGGACGCGACCGGCGAGCAGTTCCCCGTCTTCTGGGCGTCGCTCGGCGTCCTCATCGCCGCGCCGCTGCTCGCCTCCGTCGTGACCGGCTT
Source organism: Nitrospinota bacterium (assembly GCA_011523725.1). Taxonomy (GTDB): domain Bacteria; phylum UBA8248; class UBA8248; order UBA8248; family UBA8248; genus Bin107. The sequence continues at coordinate 6,108 of WTGD01000091.1, read as the reverse complement.
TCCGCTCACCTGGGAATACGCGGAACTGGGCCGGTTCCGCTTCACGGGCGGGCTGGAAATCCAGATAGAGCTCTTCTCCACATTGGCCGCGCTCACGGTCTACACCTCCTCGTTCGTCGCCGAGATCGTGCGCGCGGGCATCCTCGCCGTCTCGAAGGGCCAGCAGGAGGCCTCCTATTCGCTGGGGGTGCGGCCGGGGCCTACCTTAAGGCTCGTCATCGTTCCCCAGGCGCTCCGGGTCATCGTGCCGCCGCTGGTGAGCCAGTACCTGAACTTGACGAAAAACTCCTCGCTCGGCATCGCCATCGGCTATCCCGATCTGTTCAACGTCTTCGGCGGCATCTCGCTGAACCAGAGTGGGCAGGCCATCGAGATCGTCGCCATGTGCATGGTGGTCTATCTCACCTTCAGCCTGCTCATATCGCTCTACATGAACTGGTACAACAGGCGCATATCGCTGGTGGAGAGGTGATGCCATGAGCGAATTCGCGAACGATCCGGGCAGAAGTTTCTACCGCACCGAAAATATCCCGCAGTCGCCGCCGCCCGTCTCGACGGTAGGTATCGTCGGCTGGATGCGGGCGAACCTGTTCTCCTCGCCGTTCAACACGGCGCTCACGCTGCTGACGCTCTATCTCCTCTACATGATCGTGCCGCCACTGTTCCAGTGGGCCTTCATCGACTCGCTCTGGGCGGGAGAGTCGAACAAGGATTGCCGGGGGATTGCGGGCGCCTGCTGGGTTCTTGTGCCGAAACGATTCGGGCAGTACATCTACGGGTTTTATCCCGAGCCCGAGCGCTGGCGGGTGAACCTCACCTTCATCCTGTTCTTCCTGAACCTCCTGCCGGTGCTGTCCGACAGGGTGCCGGGCCGCACCTTCGCGGCGCTCTTCCTGGTGTTCGGATTTCCCGTCGTCGCCTTCATTCTGCTCCACGGCGCCTTCGGCCTGGAAGTGGTGCCGACGCACAAGTGGGGCGGGCTGGCGCTCACCCTCGTGTTCGCCTCGGTCGCCATCTTGTTCTCCCTGCCCATCGGGATTCTGCTGGCGCTCGGGCGGCGATCCGAGATGCCCGTGGTGCGCACCATCTGCGTCGCCTTCATCGAGCTTTGGCGCGCGGTGCCGCTCATCACCGTGCTCTTCATGGCGTCTTTCGTGCTGCCGCTGTTTACACCCGAAGGCGTGAACGCCAACGAACTGCTGCGCGCGCTCATCGGCTTCACCATGTTCTCGTCCGCCTACATGGCCGAGGTCGTGCGCGGCGGCCTTCAGGCCCTGCCCAAGGGCCAGACCGAAGCGGCCCAGGCGCTGGGGCTCAATTATTGGAAATCGATGCAGCTGATCATCCTGCCGCAGGCGCTCAAAATCGTGATCCCGGGCATCGTCAACACCTTCATCGCCCTTTTCAAGGATACGGCGCTGGTTTCGATCATCGGGCTGTTCGACCTGCTGCTCGTGGCCCGCTCCGCCGTGACGGATCCCAAATGGCTCGGTCTCGAGCATGAATCCTACATCTTCGCGGCCGTCATCTATTTCGTCTTCTGTTTCAGCATGTCGCGCTACAGCCTGTGGTTAGAGCGCAAGCTCGACACGGGCCACAGAACCTAGGGGGGAGAATGCGCCCATGAGTGAGCCGATAATCCGGATCGAGGGAATGAACAAGTGGTTCGGCGAGTTCCACGTCCTGCGCGACATCGACCTCACGGTCAACCGGGCGGAGCGAATCGTCATCTGCGGGCCTTCGGGGTCCGGCAAATCGACGCTCATCCGCTGCATCAACCGCCTCGAAGAACACCAGAAGGGCACCATCGTGGTGGAGGGCATCGAGTTGACCGGCGATTTGAAGCAAATCGACAACGTGCGCCGGGAAGTCGGCATGGTGTTCCAGCAGTTCAACCTCTTCCCGCACCTCACCGTGCTCGAGAACTGCACCCTGGCCCCCATCTGGGTGCGCAAGACGCCGAGAGCGGAGGCCGAAGAGCTCGCGATGGAGTACCTGACGCGCGTCAAGATACCCGAGCAGGCCCTGAAATACCCCGGCCAGCTCTCGGGCGGCCAGCAGCAGCGCGTGGCCATTGCGCGCTCGCTCTGCATGCGGCCCAAGATCATGTTGTTCGACGAGCCGACATCGGCACTGGATCCGGAGATGATCAAGGAGGTGCTCGACGTGATGGTCGAACTCGCCGAGACCGAGATGACGATGCTCGTCGTGACGCACGAGATGGGCTTCGCGCGCCAGGTCGCCCACCGGGTCATCTTCATGGACGAGGGCCAGATCGTCGAGCAGAACGAACCCGAGGAATTCTTCTACAACCCCAAATCCGACCGCACCAAACTCTTCCTGAGCCAGATACTTTCGCATTAGGGTGGGGAAGTTGAAGAAGCCCCCCCAAATAGAGAATGGATTTCTCAATCGACATACGCTTACGGAATGACTCCCCCCTTGAGGGGGAGTCGGTGCGGTGAGGGGGTTTTTCCCGAAACCGAACCGGTGGGGGGAGATTTTTTCTGTGGCATGTCCCCCCACAACTCGCCTGCGGGCTTCGCCCTTGCCTCGTTGACTCCCCCTCAAGGGGGGAGTGGTTGTTAGGCGTTCTGCAAAGGGGGAATCCGTAGGGACAGGTCGCGACCTGTCCCTACAACGGCCGGAGCAGTTTCGTTCGTCATTCCGGCGCATGCCGGAATCCAGAGCCGATGAGAACGAAGACGCGGAGATTTCTGGTTCTCTTGATGAACTGGTTCTATAGGGCGGTGAAAGACAAAAAGAGAAAACCCCTGGATTCCGGCATGCGCCGGAATGACGGCAGGGGTGAATTCTGGGCGAGCAGGGGATTTTTCGACAACCCCATCGGGGAGTGAGGCTGTTCTTTCCCCTACCCCTCCGGCCCGTAGGCCCCCGGCGCGAGGGCCTCGATGTCGGTGACGACGTCGAGGATGACGGGGCCGGCGTTCATGCCGAAGGCCTGATCGAGCGCGCTTCCCAATTCATTCGGTTTCTCGACGCGGATGCTCGCGGCGCCCATCGACTTTGCGATTTCCGTGAAATTCGTCCGGTTGAAGTGCCAGAGTTCATGCGCCTTTCCGCGCTGCTCGCCGCCGTAGGCGTCGTCGAAAATCTTGGTCTCCTGGTTCTGGGAGCCGTTGTTGTTCACGAGGATGACGGCGTTGATGCCCCAGCGCACGGCGGTCTCGACTTCCGCGATGTGATACCAGAATCCCGCGTCGCCCGTGAACAGCAGCACGGGCCGCTCGGGCGCGCCGCACTTGGCTCCCAGCGCCGCCGGGAATCCCCAGCCCAGGTGGCCCGCCGCGCGCATGAAGCCGATGCCGGGGCTTTTGAGGTCGAGATAGCCGCCCGTCCACATGCCCGAATGCCCGGTGTCGGCGAGGACGATGGCGTCCGAAGGCAGGTGCTCGCTCAGCGTCTTGCACACGCGCTCGGGCCGCATGGGCGCGGCGTCCGAATCGAGCAGCGGCGCGAATTCCGCCCGCCACGCCGCGCATACCGTCTCCACGCGCGAGAGCCACGCCCCGCGTTCTGCGACTTCTCCCGCCGCTTCGGTGAGCTTGCCGAGTGCGATTTTCGCGTCCCCGATTATTGAGGCCTCGAGCGGGTAGTTGCGCCCGAGTTCCTCGGGGTCGATGTCGAGCTGAACCGCCCTGACGCCCACCTTCGGCACGCGCCAGAAGTGGGTGGTCATGCCGCCCGTCTGGGTGCCGATGAAAAAGACGAGGTCGGCTTCCGATACCAGTTCGTTGGCACTTCGCCTCGAATACGTGCCCACCACGCCTACTGATAAGGGATGATCGCCCCGAATCGTTTCCTTGCCGTTCATCGAGGTGGCGACGGGGATCTGCAGCTTTTCGGCGAAGGCCACGAGTTCGGCGTTCGCGCCGGAGGTCCTCACGCCGCCGCCCGCGACGATGATGGGCCGCTCGGCTCCCGCGATGACTTCCAGCGCGCGGGCGATGCTCGCGGGCTCCGGTTCGGGCCTGTAAGCGGGGACTTCTTTGAAATTCTCCTCGACGATGAGTTCGAGATCGGCCACGTCCTGTTCCACCTGGCCCAGGTTCCCGCCGAAGCGCAGGTGCACCGGGCCGGGCGTGCCCGAAGTGGCGACGCGGAAGGCCTGGCGCAGCAGATCGGGAAAACGCGAGACGTCATCCACGGTGGCGTTGAACTTGGTAACCGGGTCGAACGCGCTGACGTCCTCGATTTCCTGGTAGGCGTTGCGGTAGCGGATCTGGGGCGTAGTGCCGCCCGTGAAGGCGATGAGGGGCGCGCAGGCGAGGTGGGCGTCGCGCAGCCCCGCCGCCAGGTTCACGCCGCCGACGATCTGCGCCATGCAGACGCCGGGGCGACCCGAGGCGCGCGCGTAGCCGTCCGCCATGTAGGCCGCCGCCTTCTCCCCGTGGGTCAGGACGCGGGCGATGCCCGTGCCGCGCTCCTCCATCTGGGCGAGGGAGTGGCTCAAAATCGTCGGCACGAAGAAAATGTGGGTGACGCCGTAGGCGTGAAGGGCGTCAGCCATGAACTGCGCCCCGCTCATCTTGGGCATGTTATCCGTCCTTAAAAAGTGTGGGTGGAAATTGTGAAAATTTTAGTCCTATTTTAGAGGGAATTATATAATTGAGTTGACGACTTCTTCTTGCCGGTCAATTCAAAATTCTTTCCCAAAACCACTTTCCCATGCCTGGATTTTTTCACTCCCCCCCTTGCGGTCAGTCGAGATTATATTGTAGGGGCCGCATATATGCGGCCCTCGCCGTCCAGCATGCGGGTCGCATGTATGCGACCCCTACACACCCCAACCCCCTTGCCAGTGGCTTTTTCAACAGCCACCTCCAAGGGGTAGTAATTTCATCGCTTCCTTTCGAATCCAAAGCCCGGAATCCCGCTATCGACAATCCCCTTTGAAATCTTTTACGCGATACCTATCATCTCTTTCGCCTCGTCGACGCTGGCGATCTCGCGGCCCATCTCGCCCGCGATTCGCGCGATGCGGGCGACGTGATCGGCGTTGTCGCCGAGTTCGCCGGGGTGGAGATAGGGCTCATCCTCGGTGCCGACGCGCACGTGGCCGCCGTGCATGACCGCCATGGTCTGCATGTGGATGTGGGTGGGGCCGGTGGCGCTCGCGATGTAGACCGAATCGGCCGGCAGGTTCGAGACGCGGTGCAGGAACTCGCTCAAAGACGGCGGCGACCACGCCCCGCCCGGACGCCCGAAGAAGCACGTCATGAGGATGGGCGGCTCAACCAGCCCCTTCTGGAGCAGGTCGTCGATCATCCAGGTCTCGCCCAGCGTGAAGACCTCGAACTCGGGCTTGACGCCATAATCCCTGCACAGCCGCATCATCTCGGCGAGTTCCTCGCGGGGGTGGAGCATCATCACGTCGCGCGCGATGAAGGCCATGTTGTGCGCGCCCACGGCGACGGACATCATCTCGGGATGGTTCTTCACCACCTCTTTCCGCTGCTCGACCGTCTGGGTCGAGATGCCGTACTGGAGCATGACCCCGCACCGCTCGCGGATGGCCTTCGAGTGAGACGCCCATGCCTCGTAGTTCGTGGGCGGGGCGTGGATGTGGGCGATGCACGCGCCCGCCTCATAAGCCTTTTCGACCGAGTCGGCGAGGACTTCCGAGTCCGCGAAGCGCTGCGGTACGCCCTCGTGCATCGAGGTGTCCGCCGCGCAGTTGATGATCATCATCTTATCCATTTCGTGCTCCTCTCGCGTTGCCGGGCAAAAGTCTAGTCCATGCCGAGTATCTTCTTCGCCTCATCCACCGTGGCCGGGTCGCGCCCGAGTTCATGGCCGATCCGCGCGATGCGCGCGACGAGTTGCGCGTTGTTCTCGCAGAGCACGCCCTCGGTATAGTAGGGCTCATCCTCGGTGCCCACGCGCACGTGGCCGCCCTGGATGATGGTGACGGTCTCGAGCGCGTTCGAGGTCGGCCCCGCCGAACTGCACGAGAACACGCAGCCTTCCGGAAGATGGTCGATGCGGTGTAAAAGCTCTTTCAGCGTCGCGGGGGCGTAGAAGCCGCCCGGCCAGCCGAAGAAGATGGTGATGACCACCGGGTCCTCCACCAGCCCCTTGTCGAGC
>WTGD01000347.1:9929-10825 GCA_011523725.1 Nitrospinota bacterium | reverse complement strand
CCGGCTGTTGGGCGCATCGGATGCACGCCCAAGCGAGATGTGTGCATCCGGTAGGCGGAGCGCCCGGGGCCGGTTTACCGGTCGCCCGGCACGCCGTAGTTCGGGGCGCTGGAGGGGTCGAGGGCGCGGGTCACATAGTCGTCGAGTTGCGGGGCATAGACCTTCCAGACCTGCGCAAGTTCCCTGACTGGACAGCCTTCGGTCCAGTCCACGCGCAGATCGACGATCGGCCAGGGAACCTCGCCCGCGAGCTTCATGCCGGCGGAGTGGACAGGGCCGGCTTCGCCGCCGGCATCGACCGCGGCCTGCATGGCGGCAAGCAGGCGGTCGGCAAGGTGCCCCCTGCTCGCGAGAAACGCCTCGACGATGGTTCGCGGAATCGTGTCGACCGACAGCAGATTGCCGGCGCTCGCGACATCCGGTCCCGATGCCTCGCCCACATTTCCGAGCGCGTTGGAGCCGGAGAAGACGGCCGCCCGCCCGGCGCCGTCAACCGCGAGCAATTGTCGATACTGAATGTGCGGGCTCGTCTCGGACACCACCCCGACCGCATTCGCGGCGCTCGCGCCCAGCGCCATCAGGTCGAGGAGCCGCTCGCCCAGACGCGGATCCGTGACGTTCTGGCTGAGTGCCGCGCCGACCCCGTTGCGCACATAGGCGCAGCGCGCGGCGACCGCCGGGGAGGATGACGAGACGGCAACGCCGAACATGCCCGTGTCGGCGCAGCGCGCGGCAATGGAGAACGTCATGCGGCGCGCTCCCGTTCGCTGCCGGGCTTCGCCATGAATCGTCTCCTCAATCCGGAATGACGGCTGTGCCGTCGATCTCGACCAGCCATTCCGGCCGCGCCAGCGCCTGAACCACGAGCCCGGTGGAGACCGGATGGATGCCCTTCA
>WTGD01000347.1:3315-9829 GCA_011523725.1 Nitrospinota bacterium | reverse complement strand
ATCGTGGCTGTCGATGCTCGCGCCGTCCTCGAGGCTCTGCGGACACTGGCCGCGCCAGCGCCTGAACCACGAGCCCGGTGGAGACCGGATGGATGCCCTTCAGGTACTGGCCCATGGTCCGATAGACCGGCTCGCGGTGACGGATGTCGGTCAGATAGACGACGATCTTGACGAGATGCTCCATCGAGCCGCCGGCCTCCTCGATCAGCTGCCTTATGTTCCGCATGACCTCGTGCGTCTGCTCCACCGGATCGTGGCTGTCGATGCTCGCGCCGTCCTCGAGGCTCTGCGGACACTGGCCGCGCAGGAAGACCATGCGCCCGCGCGCGACGACCGCCTGGCAGAGATCGTTGTCGAGGTTCTGCTCCGGATAGGTGTCCGCCGTGTTGAATTTCCGGATTCGCTGGTGAGCCATTGGTGTTTTCCATCCCGTCCGAGGGCGCCTGTCCGCCGTCTATGCGTTCTATGCGTTCGGGCGCCCGCGCGGTCAAGCGCCCGGAGACCGCCGCCGCCGTCGGGGCATGAAAACCGGGACCCGGAAATAGGAGAACCGCTCTATTGCAATGGCTTGTGGGACATGAGCTTCTCAAAAAAAGCGGATCGCCTATGGCGGAGAGATAGCCGCTCCGTAATTTGTGGGAGATCGACAGCCACTAACTAGCTGTAATTGCGCATTTCATGATTCAATCCATGCAGCTTTCGGGCCTTCGCTGAACTTCGCGATGGATCTATGCACTTCCGGGTGTGACGCCTATCCTCGGCATCGACCCGCTTCCCAGCGCCAGCGGCATCCCGCGCCCGCTGCTTGACCCGGCCCTTGGCACAGCAGTCACCGACCCGCCCCGGCCTGCTGGTTAGGGACGACGACATCGAGCTTTGGAAACATGCAGATAAGCTCTTGCGCTGTGCCGCCGAGCGTTCTGTAAGAAGATCCTGGCCAGCAACTGTCGGGCCAAGGGCAACGCCGCCGCCGTGCTGTGCGACTATGACGACATAGAGTACCACGTAACTCGCCTTACTCGACTCTCCGTGGGAAGTTGACTATCCCGAACCCGACCGCCCAACTTCCGCGAGCGCGAAGCCCAGAGATTGATGTGGAACTGCATTGGCAGGTGTGGAATAGGAGTTGGCTCCCAATTTGCTCGCTCATGGACAAGTTGATTGTCAACAAACCAGCGCATGTAACTTTCAGCCCATTCAATCGAGTATGAATGGTAGTCCTCAGATGCGTCGAAACCTAGATCGATCACTATCGGAGTACCTCGATAGCCGTAATCAAATTTTGAGCCCTCTATACCCGGATTATAGTACACATTCGTTAACATCCTCCTGCAGTCCCTTCCTAGAAACTCAACATCAATCTCTTGCCGCGGTGTACTTCGGTGTAAGAACATGCCCGTAATCACACCAGATGCTGATGCGGGCATAATCTCCGCTTCAAATTTTCCATAACGAAAACTTTCCACGCTGCTTATAGAAGCTGACGTATATTTCCTTACGTGCGCGTTTTCCCGACGAAGAGTCAATACTCCACAACTACCTTCTTCAACTCGAAAATTTTGAGGCCGAAACAATACCAAACTACTGGGGAATGTGTCATCGCGACTCATCCACTGCTCCCCTCCAAAATCCTGCTCTTCGGTCAGCACTTTCTTGCCAGCCTGCGAACCTCCGCAACAAGCATGGGCTTCCACCGTCGGTACACCCTGCCACTGGCCCGACCACCCCATAATCCAAGGTGCTTTATCGAACTGCAGGCGTTTGAATTTTGATCGGTCTCGAAGTCCCTTGTCTTCTCCTATGTCCAGCCGTCGCATTCGTCTGTCTGCGATCTGCGGATAAGCACCTACCGGACGCTCGCATTCGAGGAACTCACAGAGCTTTCCCCAATTATCCCGCTCGTCAGGTGACAGGACGAGATACTCTACCGAATGACGCTGCAAATCCCCCACAAGTTGTGCCATAGCCAGCTCCTCGGCTTGTCCATCCCTCCTGCCCTCGGCGGTGATTATAACTCTCGACTCTGGGTACAATATCGCTAACTTCAAGCATCGTTGCGAGATTGACCCTACATTAACGTATGCATCAAAAACTCTATCTTGGGACCCCGCGTTTAGGGCGGCCTCTTCAATGCAGGGAAGTCCATCTACATCGCTGCAACAACGATATCCCAGCATTGAGAGAGCCATAGCCAAGGATGTCAGTCCACTATTCGGCGTTCCTAGAGCGAATACCGGACGCCAGCGAGGACTTCTGTCAAACATAGCTGGACCTTCGTCTGATAACACGCCCAATTTAGATAAAATAGGCAATACAGAGTATGAATTGCTTGAAGTATAGTCTCGACGTTGTTCAATCAGGGAAGAGGTGCTCGAAAACACCCTGAGTTCATTGAATTGGTGATTCATCCACAGATCGACTGGCCCACGCACCGGAAGCAGCTCAAGAAGCCGCTGTGCTCCCCTCTTGGAAAGCACGTATCCTGATAGATTCCACAGCCCGCGAATAGGTTTCATTACGTATTCCGACAAGTAGTCTTTTTCTGCCCCGCCCTTTGCCTCCTCGAATGACAGGTATAGGAGGTCCATCGTACCACGTCTCATAATGTCGTGTATGAGGTTTGACCATACCTCTTCCAAGATCGGAGCAAACTGCGAGGTGAAATACACGTCGTCCTCGAGTATCAGGACATACTCGTGGTCCGACTTCGCAATCCTATCCCATACTTTTACGTGCGACAGCGCAATGGCACTCTCTTGCTCAGACATCACTATCGATTGCCTCTCGTCAACACCGATTGGACCTAGTAGTGGTTGCGGCTCAACGAAAAGCTGGTCCGATAGGGTATAGGTACAGTTCAATGTAGCTTCGTGGATATCAACGGCTTCGGCTTTAGCGTCTACCCCACTAAAGCGCTCAGTAATTTTCAGTAATGGTATTCCGTCCCGACCCTTAATGCGTTGGAGCTCACGCTGAAGCATTTGCCATCTTTCAGCGTGCCGGTCCAAATTGATTGTCACAATATGGCTAATAGCATGCTCCCGGTTGTCTCTTGCCGCGCTAAACGCACCACAGCGTCGCCTGCTGGAAATTAGCCTAAAGGCGAGAGAAATACGATATAGTAGTTCTGTAAGGATCCTAATCTTCTTCCTGCCATTCATCTTGTCATCACTCTCATCGTTCGTACATCGCTGCCTGAGTTGGATTTTTGTGGATGCGCTGCGCGGGTAGCGTCGTCACCGAAATAGACAGCACGGCTCATCATCCCTGGGTGCGTCCCCGGGCCTGGCTAAGAAGTGTAAATGGGGCTTCGCCAAGCACTTCAGAAGCTATGAGGCTTCAAAGGCAATGTCTATTCCACTTACTTTCCTAGATTCACTAATCTCCAGTTCCTGTCATCGTTTCGGTAACTCAAAGGCCAGACACAGGTTGATATTTCCTCCCAATCGGTGAGAATGTACAAATTGCTCGGTTCATTCTCTTGTTCACACAAAAGAACGTATTCAACCAGAGAGGCCGTTACATTGCCGGGACCAGTAGTCGATTGAATGTCGGCTCTTTGGGAATTTGCGATTAAAAGGCGATTAGCTCTGTTGAGCGCGATGCGTATGACCGGGTGATTGGGTGGAGATATCAAGGGGTTATTATTGACGTAAAATATCCAGCTTTCAGAAAACTTTCTTTCGCTCACGAAGGCTTGAGTCTTGACCATTGAGTTTGTGACCTTATCGTAGCATAGGGGATGCACCTTCAGCCGTCGATCAGAAAAGTAATCATCAAAATGTCTTCCAGAATATGTTTCATCTGCATCTACATAGAAGCCGCCATTCATCAAAATAAAGCAGAGCCGGAAGTAATCACACCGCATTGCAGGGTGATGGCAACGACTAAAGGCTTTCAGGTGGCGATCACCGAAATGTTGGGATATATATTTTGCAACCGACTCGTCGTCAAACAGTATTCTAGTGAATCCCAGAGAGTCAAGTGGAGACCACGACTCTAGACAGCTTCGTACGTCCGGTGGCAAATCGTGGGGATCGTGCCAGTACTGCACTAATAGTTTCGGTATGGTACCTTTGGGAGTTTCATACGTCGAATTTAGATTGCTCGAACATTGAACCAATTGGCGGATATAATTGGAGCGAAACGCGTGATCGTTTGCAAGTGTGGATGGTTCAACAAGTGAAATCATCTAATTTGACCTTTCCCGGCGAAGAGGGAATATTCTGTGGCGTCTAAGGCCGAAGTGGGCAGGATGGTGGAGGCTCTATAAAATTCGTTCGTCCGCGAGACCTTGTCACGATATGGAAATTGGTGCTGCGGCAACTCCCTCGCATACAGGGTAAAGCAAGTCTGTCGCCTCCGGCGGGAGCGGACCTGTGTAGCCTGCCAGCGCTGCCATTGCAACCTGGGCAGTTGATCGAGCAGCCCCGGCGGGACCGTGGACGAAACGGTCGCCACCGCTGCCCACGCTGCCGGGAAGCGTCGGCGGCGAAACCGAGGAAGACGAAAACGCTCCGGAGGATACGGCGGATTCCTCGGTTTTCTCGGTTTCTGCGCGATCGTCGTCATCGTCGCGCTTGCCAAATTAGGCGGGGAATGACCCTCAACCCCTACAAGAATCGACCCATATTCCTTAAAGTGGCACAAAATGTCAGGCGAAATCAGGCGACTTTCTCACGATAATTCAATATGTTGAAGTGCGGATTCGTCCCCGGTTCCCACAAATTACGGATCGGCTATGGCGGAGAGGGTGGGATTCGAACCCACGATACGGGGTTACCGTATACACGCGTTCCAGGCGTGCGCCTTCAGCCACTCGGCCACCTCCCCGGCGGAGCGGAAGATAGGTGCGGGGCGGCGGGCGCGCAAGTTGCGCCGGGCTGTGCCATGATGGCCGCGCGCACCCGGCGGGAGGAGAGACGGGCTATGGAAAAGACCTTCCAGTTCTCGAACATGCACCACGAGCTGATGGCCCGCGACGAGGCCTATATCTACGGCTGGCGATACGAACCGAGGGTGATCTTCGAGAGCGGCCGGGGGATCGTGCTCAAGGACGTGGACGGCAGGGAGTATTTCGACCTCACCGCCGGCATGATGTGCATGGTGCTGGGCCACAGCCACCCGGAGCTGACCGAGGCGATCCGCGAGCAGGCGGACAAGCTGGTCCACACCTCCTCCTGGTATTCCAACCCCTGGCTGATAGAGTTCGCCGAGCTCATCGCGGGCACGCTGCCGGGCGACCTCAAGGTGGTGAACTTCGCCGTCACGGGCTCCGAGGCCAATGAGATCGCCATGCGCATGGCGCTCGGCGTCACCGGGCGCTACGACATCGTGTCGGTGATACGTGGCCTGCATGGCGGCAGCCTGGCGGCCGAGGCCGTGACCAGCGTCGGCGGCGGGCGCAAGGCGCATCTCGGGCCGCTGATGATGCCGTCCCACCGCAACGCGATCTACGCCCCGCTCTGCTACCGCTGCCCGGTCAACCTCGAATATCCCGGCTGCAATGTGGCCTGCCTCGACCACAGCGAGGAACTGATGGAGCACATCACCAGCCGCAACCTCGCGCTCATCATGGCCGAGACCATCCCCGTGGCGGGCGGCATGGTGGTGCCGCCGCCGGAATGGCTGCCGCGCCTGCGCGCGATGGCCGACCGCTGGGGGGCGCTGCTGATGCTGGACGAGGCGCAGCTTGCCCCCGCCAAGACCGGCAGCATCTGGGCGTTCGAGCAATATGACGTGATGCCGGACATCGTCTCCTTCGGCAAGGGCATGACCGCCGGCATGGGAATCGCCGGGACGGTCACGACGCCGGAGATCGCGGAGGAGGCGCGCGGCAAGGCGGGCCTGCCCTGGGGCGGCACCTATTCCGGCGACCCGCTGCCGGCCGCCGTCGCGCTGAAGCAGCTCCAGATCGTGCTGCGCGACAATCTCGCCGAACAGGCGGCCGCCAAGGGCGCGCGGCTCCGCGCCGGGCTGGAGGCGATTGCGCGGAAATACGATGTCGTCGGCGATGTGCGCGGCGCCGGCCTCTACTACCTGCTGGACATCGTCGAGACGCCGGAGAGCCGCCGCCCGGACCCGGCGATGGCCGAGCGCATCCGCTACAACGCGCTGCTGGAGGGGCTGGCCACCATCGCGGTCAAGAACTTCATCCGCGTCTGCCCGGCGCTCATCATTACCGAGGCGGAGATCGACGAGACGCTCAGCCGGCTGGAGACCGCCGTGCAGCGCTCCGTGGAGGGCTTCCCGAGGGACCTCGACTACGCGACCTCAAGCTCGCTCGCCGCCCGCCCCGCCGCCGCGGCGCAGTAACCGCTCAGCGGGCCAACCGTCGCCCCGCACTTGCGATCCGGGGCCCATCCCGGACCGTTTCAGCCCGGCAGGCAGGCCGTCCACCATGCCGCAGGGCACCGACATGGAGGGCTGGCCGTTGTCCTGTCAGCGAACTTGACGGCTGATCGGAATGCATCGCAGCGTCGTGCGCGCTATGTTCGCGACCGAATATCGGCAT
>WTGD01000347.1:0-3215 GCA_011523725.1 Nitrospinota bacterium | reverse complement strand
CCGCCGGCGAATCCTACGAGGAATGCGCGGTGCGCGAGGTGGCGGAGGAGCTGGGCGTCTTCGACACGCCGCTGGAAGCGGTCTTCGACAGCTACTATTCAGATGCGGGCGAGGACGGAGGCCCGCCGAACCGCCTTTGGAGCCGGGTATTCATCTGTCGCCATGACGGGCCGTTCAGGCTGCAACCGGAGGAGGTGGCAAGTGGCGAGTTCGTTGCGCTCGCGGACATCCTGGCTGACGACGCCGGGCGCTATACGCCCGATACCTTCAAGGCATTGCGTGAACTGCTGGAACGGGGGGTTTTGTCGGCTGCCGCATCCTGAGATTGCCGCGGGCGCGCCGCATGTGCCGTCCGGCGAGGGACACCGACGGCGTCCCTCGCCCCTCGCAAATTATCGGGCGGATCGGAGCCCGAACGGCCGCATCAGAGAGACCGCCAGTCGTAGTTCGCCTCGAAGGCCGCCGCCGCCTTGTAGATCGTCGGCTCGTCCCACCAGCGCCCGGTAATCATCAGCCCGGCCGGCAGGCCGTCCACCATGCCGCAGGGCACGGACATGGAGGGCTGGCCGGTGTAGTTGTAGGTCGGGCAGTTGGCCAGCATGTTCCAGGCGTGCATGCAGTATTCGGTGATCGAGGCGTCCGGGCCCGGCATGGCCTGCGCCACCAGTGGCGTGGTCGGCATCAGCAGGAGGTCGTAGCTCTCCATCAGCCGCGCGAAGCCGTCCTTCGCCTTGCGCTGCAGGTTCATGCCCTTGGCGTAGATGCGCCCGCCCAGCGCCTCCATGTACCAGGCGCCCAGCAGGGTGAAGGCGCGGACGGTCGGCGGCAGCTCGTGCCCGCGCTCCATCCAGCGGTTGCTGCGCTCCAGCGCCCCGCCGACATACATGCCGGGCAGGCCGTAGAAGACGCCGCCCTGCAGCATCATCTCCCGCGCCAGCCCCTCCGCCAGCGCCGGGAAATACATCACCGCGGCCTCGCGGTGCAGCGGGAAGGAGATCGTCTCGACCTCGGCGCCGAGGTCGCTGAACTTCGCGCAGGCCGCGCGGACGACCGCATCGGACTCCGCCTCGGAGCCCGGATGGTCGAACCCCTCCTCGATTATGGCGATCCGGAGGCCCGAAACGCCGCCCTCCAGCATCTCCGAATAGGGATGCGTGACCACGTCGCGCTGCCGGCCGTCTATGCCGTCCGCGCCCGCAATGGCCTCCAGCATCAGCGCATTGTCGGCGACATTGGCCGTCATCGGCCCGACATGGTCGATGCCGGCCTCGATGCCGAGCACGCCGGTATAGGGCACGAGGCCGTGCGTCGGCTTCATGCCGTAGATGCCGCAGAAGGAGGCCGGCATGCGGATCGAGCCGCCCTGGTCGCCGCCGATGGCCATATCGACCTCGCCGGCCGCCACCAGCGCGGCGCTGCCGGAGGATGAGCCGCCGGCGCTGTAGCCCATCCGGTGGGGGTTGTGGCAGGGACCGGTGGCATTGCTGTGGCTGCTGCCGGAAAGGCAGTAGTTCTCGCAATGCGCCTTGCCGAGGATGGTGGCGCCCGCGTCCAGCAGGCGCGTCACGATGGTGGCATCCACCTCCGGGATATAGCCTTCCAGGATCGAGGTGCCGTTCATCATCGGCACGCCGGCCAGCATGATGTTGTCCTTGAGCGCGACGGTCTTGCCCTTGAGCGGGCCGTCGGCCGCGCCCTCGACCCGGCTCTTGTAGTACCAGGCGTTGTATCTGTTCTCCTCGCCCTCCGGCCGGTAGCCGGTGGTGCGCGGATATTTCACCGCCGGCAGGTAGTCCGGCATTTTCTGCTGCGCGTCGGCCATGGCCGCCAGCGGGGCCAGCAGTTCGCTGTATTCCTGCGCTTCCTCATCGGTGAGCCCGAAGCCGAGCGAGCGGCCGAGTTCCTGCAGTTCAGACGCTTTGGGACCCTGAATCGTCATCCGTCCTTCCTCCTCGATCGTGTTTCCCTCAGAGGCTCTTCCAGTCCTCGGCCTGCTCGAAGGCGTAGGCGGCCCGGTAGATGGTGGGCTCGGCGTAGCGCCTGCCGACCAGCATCATGCCGATGGGCAGCCCGTCGCCCATGCCGCAGGGCAGCGACATCGCCGGGTGGTGGGTGATGTCGAAGGGCGCGGTATTGCCGATCATCTCGAGCGCGCGCTGCACATATTCCTCGCGCGAGGCCTCCGGGCCCGGCAGCGGCGTGGCCTTGAGCGGCACGGTCGGCAGCAGCAGCAGGTCGCACTCGGCCAGCACCCTGTCGTATTCCGCCGCCAGACGCCGCGAGAGGTTCACCCCCTTGCCGTAATAGCGCATGCCGTAATGGTTGCGGATATAGGTGCCGAGCATGGTGAACAGCTTGGTGGTCTCGGACATCTGGTCCGCGCGGTCGCGCCAGCGGTGGTGGAAGTCCATCAGGCTCGTCACATAGAGGTCCTGGCGGCTGTGGCCGTAGCCGTCGCCCCACATCATGGTGCCGGTCAGCCCCTCGACGCCGATGGGGGTCCAGATCGCGGCGCCGATGGCGTGCATCGGCACCGAGACCTCCCGGACCTCGGCGCCCATCTTCGCCAGGATGTCGGCCGCCGCCCGGTTCGCCGCATCGACGTCGGCCTCCGAGTTCGGGTGCCCGAAGCCTTCCTGCAGCACGCCGATCTTCATGCCGCCGACGCCGCCTTCCAGCATTTCGGAATAGGGGTGCGTCTCGACGTCGAACTGCCTCGGGTCCACGCCGTCGGGGCCGGCGATCGCCTCCAGCATCAGCGCATTGTCGCGGACATTGCCGGTCATCGGCCCGGTGTGGTCCACGTAAATTTCAATGGGCATGATGCCGGTATAGGGGACGAGCCCGTGCGTCGGCTTCATGCCGTAAATGCCGCAATAGGCGGCAGGCATGCGGATCGAGCCGCCCTGGTCGCCGCCGACGGCCATATCGACCTCGCCGGCCGCCACCAGCGCCGCCGAGCCCGAGGACGAGCCGCCCGCCGAATAGCCCATGCGGTGCGGGTTGTGGACCGCGCCTGTCGCATTGGTGTGGCTGCCGCCGGAGAGGCAGAAATTCTCGCAATGCGCCTTGCCCTCGATGGTGGCGCCGGCGTCCAGCAGCCGCTCGACGATGGTCGCGTCCACGTCCGGCACATAGCCTTCCAGCGTGGCCGCGCCGTTCATCATCGGCACGCCGGCCAGCATCACATTGTCCTTGAGCGCGACCGTCTTGCC
>WTGD01000024.1 GCA_011523725.1 Nitrospinota bacterium | reverse complement strand
TTCCTTGACCATGCGACCCACGTCGAAGGAAACGGTACCGGATTTGGGGTTGGGGATCATGCCGCGCGGCCCGAGCAGCCGTCCGAGCTTGCCCACGACGCTCATGACGTCGGGCGTCGCCACCACGCGGTCGAATTCCATCCAGCCGCCCTGAATCTTCTCGGCCAGATCATCCGCGCCCACGTATTCCGCACCCGCTTCTTTGGCCTCGGCCACCTTCTCGCCCTTGGCGAACGCCACGACGCGCTCTTCCTTGCCGATACCGTTGGGCAGAACGACGCTTCCCCTCACCATCTGCTCCGCATGGCGCGGGTCGACGCCGAGCTTGGCGGTGATCTCGACGGTCTCGTCGAATTTCGCCGAGGAAATCTCCTTCACCAAACCGACCGCTTCAGAGAGCGGAAGCCGCTTTTCCCTGTCGATTCGCTCCCGGGCCTGCTTGTAATTCTTGCCGTGCTTGGGCATTTTCCCTGCCTCCTCCCTCGTGGTTCGAACGACGCCCGGCGCGGGCGCCTCCCACCTTCGCTCAATAAAACTATCCGCTGACCTCGATTCCCATGCTGCGGGCCGTACCCTCGATGATCCGGACGGCCCCTTCGAGGTCGGCGCTGTTCAAGTCCTCTTTCTTGATCTCCGCGATTTCCTCGAGCTGTTTGCGCGTCACGCTGCCCACGCCCTCGCGCCCGGGTTCCGAGGAACCTTTCGCCAAGGCGGCGGCCTGCTTGAGGAGAGCGGAGGCGGGCGGACTCTTCATGATGAAGGTGAAGCTCTTGTCCGCGTACACCGAGATCACGACCGGAATGATCGTGCCCTCCCTGCCCTGGGTCTGCGCGTTGAAGGCCTTGCAGAACTCCATGATGTTCACGCCCTGCTGGCCCAGCGCAGGACCGACAGGCGGGGCGGGGTTCGCCTGACCGGCCGGAATTTGAAGTTTGATGATGCCAACCGCTTCTTTCGCCATTTTTCCCTCTCAAACAACCGAAGCCTGACGCTTCGCCTGGGCTTTGCCCCGCTCTATTTGCCGAACGCGGCGAACACGCCCCGGATGAACCTTTTACTTCGCTAAACCTTCTCCACCTGGAGCATCTCAAGCTCCACGGGCGTCGCGCGACCGAAAATGCTGACCATGACCTTGAGCTTTCCTCTGTCGGCGTGAACCTCGTCGATCTCACCCGTGAAATTCACGAAAGGCCCGTCTATCACCCGGATGCTCTCGCCTTTTTCGAAATCAATCTTGGGCTTGGGCTTCTCGGCCTCTCCGCTCATCTGCTTCAGGATGTTTTCCATCTCGCCTTCAGAAAGGGGACTCGGCGCCGTTCCGCCCAGAAAACCCGTTACCTTCGGCGTGTTCTTGACGACATACCAGGTGTCTTCGTCGCATTCCATCTTGATCAGGATGTAGCCGGGGAAGAATTTCCGGGAGGTCGTACGTCTCTTCCCGCCCTTCACCTTCACCACTTGCTCGGTGGGAACCACGATCTCACCGAGTTTCTCCTCGTATTCCTTCCCGCGAAACTGCTCTTCGATCGAGCGCTTCACTTTGTTTTCGAAACCCGAATAGGTGTGCACCACGTACCAGTTCATGGACATGCCGGAATCCTGACCTAGAAGCCGAAATTGAGGAAATAGCTGACAGCCCGGGACAATGCCAAGTCGACGAGCCCCAAATATATCGCAATAATGAAGACGAACACGAGGGCAACGGCGGTTTGCGCCGCCGTCTGGCGCATACCGAGCCACGTCACGCGCTTCGCTTCGCTCTGCACGTCGCGCAGAAAGGTGCGCCCCTGATGAATCCAGCCCATCACCTTGCTATTCATCCACCCGCTCTCCGCTGCCGCTTCCGACGTTTTGGAACCCGGGTCCGCCCCTCGGGTTCATGGCAGGCCAGGAGGGACTCGAACCCCCAACCGCCGGATTTGGAGTCCGGTGCTCTACCAAATTGAGCCACTGGCCTGTGAAAACCTTTGTCGTTCTGAAACGACCGCCTTATCCGCTCTACTCGACGACCTCGGTGACGACGCCGGCCCCCACCGTGCGGCCTCCCTC
>WTGD01000203.1 GCA_011523725.1 Nitrospinota bacterium | reverse complement strand
CTCTGCTTCCAGGCAATCGGCCTGATCGGCCAGAACGCCCGACGCTTCGTCGCCCATCCTGCCGACCCGGACGCCGCCGACCCCCTCGGGCTGGCGGCCTGCCTCGCGGGCGCTTCGTTCACGAACACCGGACTCGGCATCGTGCACGGACTCACGCACCCGGTCTTCAACTTCTTCGGCGGCCACCACGGCACCACGAACGGAATCCTCCTGGCCCCCGTGATGCGCTTCAACCTGCCCGCCATGCGCGATACCTACGCCCGGCTGGCCCCGCTGCTGGCGAACCCCGAGGAGGGAGCGGACGATACGCAGGACGCGGAACTCGCCATCGAGCGCGTCCGCGCCCTGGCGGACGACATCGAGATTCCCGAATCGCTCGCGGCCATCGGTGCGGAGATGGAATACCTCGACCGCATGGCGCACGAGGCGGCCGCCAGTTCCACGGTGGCGACGAACCCCGTCCCCGCCGACGCGGAAGACATGAAGCGGATTTATCTGGAGTTGATGTAGATTATCCGGCGGATCAGGGCACCCAGCCGCGCGCTTCTTCCCTGATCGCCCGCGCCTTATCGGTCCCTTCCATCACCAGGTTCTCGGACGGCGGGCTGCCGCTGAACTTCTCGTTGCGCCAGCAGTGGTAGCGAAGCGCCTTTGGATACGGCGTGAGATCCATCGCCTCGAAGTAGGAATCGGGCACCTCGCCCGGCTTGTGGGGGTCCATGCGGTCTTTCTCGTAGATCATCGTGCGCTTGATGACGCGCCAGCGCCCGTCCCTGCGCTCGAACAGATCCACCACGCTGCTCCAGGTCGAGAAATCGAAAACATAGCCGTCCATCGTCCGCCTCTGGTGGAGGGTGAGGTAATACTCGCACACGCCGCGCTCACCGCTCACGCGGGTGCGCACGTTGCCCGCGATGTGCTTCTGGGAGTCGTCGGGGTGATGGCCGCCCATCATATCCCTCGATTCGGTGATGAACGCATGCGCGTTGCCCATGAACCACGAGGTGGTGATGTCCGCATCCGGATGGAAGCAATCCAGCAGTCCGTCCCAATCGCCCGAATCCCGGCAGTCGTGCGAGAACATGGAGACCTCCATCATCTCGAGCTTGTCCGCCGCTGCGCGCAGTCTTGCATCATCGCTCATTGAATCCTCTCCTCCCGCGAGCCCTCGCCCGCTTTCATTGTTTTTCGTCCTGGCGTCGAATCTACAAAACGGTTCGCGCGCCGATGGCCGGCTCCCCGTGCCCCAGGCCGGGAAGCTCCCATACGCCTGCGCCCACAGGGTTCCCCTCTCCCTGGATGTTCGCGTCGATCACGAAGGGGCGCCCGGCCTTCACCGCCGCATCCACCGCCTCGCTCAAATCGGCCGCCTTGTCCACCCGCACGCCGGAGATGCCGGCCGATTCGGCCATGGCGGCGAAATCGGGATTGTAGGGCCTGGCGGAGGCGTGTTCCTGGAAATCGGTGGCGAGTTCGCGGCCGCCCAGGTAGCCGCGCTGAAGCCCCCGGATGGAGGCGAAGGCGTAGTTGTTCCAGACGACCCAGACGGCGGGGATGTCGTATTCCACCGCCGTCATGACGGCGCTCAGGTGCATGGCGAAGGCGCCGTCGCCGCACACCGCCACGCAGGGCCGCTCCGGGGCGGCCAGCTTGGCCCCGAGTATTCCTGCAACTCCAAAGCCCATCGCGCCGAACCCCATGGAGCCGATGAGCGATTGCGGCCCCCTGGGGCGGCAACACTGAATCAGCCAGTTGTGGTGGACGCCGACGTCGCTGACGATGATGGCGTCGTCGGGCAATGCCCTGTCGATTTCATGCGCCGCCCGCTGGGGGTGGATGGGCTCGGTGTCCTCGCGATAGCCGGGCGCCGTGAACTCCTCCCACTCGTTTCGCCAGCCGTCGATGCTGCGGAGCCAGTCCGCCCGCGCCGGGGGGATTTCCGCGTCCGCCGCACCGAGCGCCTCAACTACCTGATCGAGAAAGACGTCCACGTCCGCCATCAATCCTAAGGCCACGGGGTAGTTCCGCGCGATCTCCTCGGGGTCGATATCCACGTGAATCAGCTTCGTCGGCGGGATGTTGAACGAATAGCCGGGCAGCCAGCTGCTCGAGGTGCGGTCGTCGAAGCGAACGCCGAGCGCGAGCAGCACGTCCGCCTGGCGCGCGGCGTGGTTCGCCGGGTAGGTCCCGTTTCTGGCGATGAGCCCCAGGGCCAGGGGGTGCTGCGCGTCGATGGCGCCCATCCCGCTCGATGAGCACGCCACCGGGATGTTCAGCTTCTCGGCAAGTGCGACCATCTTCGCCGCGGCGCCCGCGTACTTCACGCCCTGCCCCACCAGGATTACGGGCCGCTCGGCGGAGGAGAGCATCTGCGCGGCTTTTTTGACGCCTTCGGGATCCGCACCGCAGCGGCAGGAGATGTTCGCGTTCCACTCGGACGCCTGCGGCATATCGACCTCGGTTTCCTCCTTGAAGATGTCGAACGGCACGTCGAGCACGACGGGTCCGCGCCTGCCCGTCATCATCGTCTTCCACGCCTGGCGCGTGAACTGCGGCACCATCTCCGCCCGCGTGGGCTGGTACACCCGCTTGCAGTAGGCCTGCACGGTCGAGGGGAAATCCGCCTGGTAGTGGCGGTAGGTCTCCTGGAAAGCGCCCCGGTTGAACTGGTTGGTGGGGATGTTGCCCGTCACGGCCAGGAAAGGCACCGAATCGAAAAAGGCGTTCGCCAGAGAAATCGGCATGTTGGCCGAACCCGGCCCGCAGGAGGTGAACGTCGCCACCGGCTCGCCCGCCACCCGGTAATAGACGTCGGCCATGAAGCCCGATAGCGACTCGTGGCGCACAGAGAGCGTCTTGATCTCATCAGATCGCTCATGGAGCGCGTCCAGAAAGCTGATGTTCCCGTGGCCGCACAGGCCGAAAATATAGGGAACCTCTTCCTGAATCAGGTAATCGACGATGATCTGGCCACCATTCATGCGAGTCAAAATATGGCTCCTCAGGAGGGAATCAGAAAACTACCGGGGAAGCATCTTCCGGAAAACATAGAGCGATACACCGGGCCTTAACCAGGATGATGCGGAAACATGAACGCCCGAACTACCAACCTGACGGTTCGTTCTCGAAGATTCCGAGCGATTCGAGCGTATTTCGCGTGTGGGCCTTGGCGTCATCGTCCAGGGGAAGGATGGGTTTCCGCGTCTCGCCGACGGGCCGGCCCATGAGCTCCATCGCGTATTTCACGGTTGCCGGGTAGTTCGTCTGCAACAATTCCAGGAGTACGCTCATATCGTGCTGCAGGGGACGCGCCCGCTCGTAGTCCCCCGAGACACAGGCGTCGAAGAGGGAGAGAACCATCCTGGGGGCGACCTCCCCGCAGTTGGAGAACGACCCGGAACCGCCGACGGGAATCGACGTGAGAAGCCATTCGATTCCGGTGAACACGGAAAAATCCGATCGAGCAGCCGAGGCGATGCGGCACGCGCCCGTAAAGTAGTTCATGTCGAAGCTCGCGTCTTTCAAGGCGTGTAAGTTCGGGAGTTTTTCGAGCATCTCTTCGAGCATCTCGTGGGAGATGGACACCTGAAGACTCGGGTTGTTGTAGGCGATCAAGGCGCTGTCCACGCACCTTCCCATCGTGAGGAAATAATCCAGATGGGCCTCGTGTCCCGGCTTCCAGTGATAGGGCGAGAGCACGACGATTCCCGTCGCGCCTGCCGCCTCCGCGTGCCGCGCCAGGTCGATGGAATTATCCGGTCCCGAAGCGGTCACGTTCACGAAGGCAGGCACGCGGCCCGCCGCAGCGTCCACCAGCAGGCGCGCCAACTCCTTGCGTTCGCGCTCGCTCAGGTTCAAGGACTCGCCGATGTGCATGGGATGGGCGATGAAGGGAAAGCCCTGTTCGATCAGGAAATCGACTTGCCTGGCGAAAGTGTCGTAATCGACGCCGCCATCAGCGTTGAGCGCCGTCGTGGGCGCTCCCATGATGCCCTTGAGCTTCATTCGGTCTCCCTCCCCTTGGGTTGGTGGATTCCGAAACTCATGCGCTCCAGGCGCCTTCCTGTCCCCCGGGTCTCGTTCTCTTCGCTAGACCGAGAGCTCTTCCAGGCTTCCGAGTTTCCTGAAGACAATCGTTCCCAGCAGGAGGAGCGCGGTCTGAACGAGAGCGAATGCCGCCACGACGCCCAGGGCCTCGTTTTCCTGCAGGATGTAGAGCGCCACCGCCATGGGAGCGCTGTCTTCGGTCGCCAGGAGAACGGACACCGGCAACTCCCTGATGAACATGATGAACAGCATCAGGTAAGCCGCGAATATGCCCGGCCTCAACAGCGGAACGGTGATCTTCCTTATCGTCGATACGAACGAGGAGCCGCAGATCCTGGCGCTCTCTTCGAGCTCGGAGCTGAGCGACTGAAGCACCGAAGATATGGTTCTCAAGCCATAAGGCAGGTAGCGCGTCATATACGCCATCATGAGCAGCAGCATGGGCAACGCATAGAGGGGCGTCTTGATCCATGTGATGAGGAAAGCCATGCCCATGATGAGGCCCGGCACGCCGATGGGCAGGGTGCTCAGGTAATCGACCGCGCCGCTGAGCTTCTTGTTCCTGCCCCTCAGAATCACCATGGAGAGGAACGTGCACAGGACCACCGTGATGAATCCTCCCACGAGCCCGAGAATAAGGCTGTTCTTGGTGGCGCGAACGGCGTACTCGTATTCGAACAGGACGTAGGCCCAGTTGTAGATGGAAAGCTGGCTCCAGCGGAATCCGCCCAGCCAGGCGCGGTTGAACGACGCCAGCAGGAGCGCTCCCAGCGGGAGAATGACCGCCAGAAGAACGTAGAAACAATTGATGGCGAGCGCGACGTATTTCCAGGGTCCCAGAGAAACCCGGCTGGGGCGATAGCCTTTCCCCGTCACGGTCACGTAACTTCTCGGCGCGATGATCTTCCGCTGGATGAAAAGGCCCAGGGCGGTGAACACCATCAGGACGCTTCCCAGAGCGGCCGCCCCGCCGATGTCCAGCGGGTATTCTTCCATCTTCGTGTAGATGATCGTCGAGAGCGTGGATATTCTCGCGATCGGACCCAGAAGACTGGGCACGCCGAATACGCCCATGCTCACCACGAAAACGATGACCGCGCCGGAGAGCATGGCGGGCGTGGAAAGCGGAATCGTTACCCTCAGGGCCGTGCGCAAGACGCCGGTTCCGCAAACCCGCGCGGATTCCTCGAGAGCGGGGTCCATCCGGTTCAGGGAGCCTATCGTAAACAGATACATGTAGGGCGTATAGAACAGCGCCATCACCATGACGATCCCGCTCATCGAATAGATGTTGAAAGGCGGGGCCGACAACCCGAAGAGGTCGATCATCCAGCGGTTCAGGATACCCGTCCTCGGGGCGGCCAGCGCCCACCAGGCGACGGCCCCCAGGAAGGAAGACAGGAAGAAGGGTATCAGGGTCAACGCCTCCAGAGTCCGCCGGAAGGGCATGTCGGTGCGCGCATGGAACCAGGCGAGCGAAACGCCCGTCAGGCAAGAGAAAACCGACGTTCCCAGCGCAATGATCAGGGTATTCAGCGAAGCGTCGAACACTTCAGAAGTGGAAAAAGTCTTCGTGAAGTTCGTGAAGGTGAATATGGACTTCCCGGCTTCGGGGTGAGTCACGAACGCGCTGTACAGAAACACCGATACGGGAAGAATGGCCAGAACGGTGAGCAGGCCGAGCGAGCCGAGTTTCAGCGAATTTTCAGAGTTAAAGAAACGCCCCGCAGGAGAGGAGGCCGCAACGGGGGCGCTTGCCCCGACGCCACGGGCCTCCATCTCCGGTTTCGATGCGTTGCTCAATTTCCGATTCTCCGGGAATTACACACCATTACTTCTTCGTTCCCGAACCGAACACCTCGATGAATTCCGCCTTCCATTTCTTCACGTCCGCGGGCGTGATTTTGCTCCAGTCGGTCGGGATGACGTTGATCTTGTCGATCGGAGGCGCAATGCCGTCTTTTGCCAGGATGAGTTTATTGATCTTCTCATCCTTGTGCGGCGGAAGCGGCCTGCCGGAATTGAGCGGATTATAATTGAGGAGCATGTGATGGCCCCTCACGCTCCGCCAGTAGTCGACGAACAGCTTCGCCATGTTGGGGTTTTTCGCCTTCGCCATGATCACCGAGCCGATGGGGAGCGCCACCACGCCTTCTTTGGGGTAGATGGGATCCATCTTCACGCCGGCTTTCTTCGCAATCCAGTTATGCCGGGCCATGATCGTGGTTCCGAGCCAGTATTCCCCCGCCATGAGGGAGCGCCTCTGCGCCGACCCTCTCGCCATCACGCCCGCGCCCGCAGCGCTCAATTTCTGGAAGTAGCTCTTCGGCAGCCGCTCGCGAAGTCCCTTGTACCAGAGCGTATACGTCTCGGAGGGCCTCGCATCGCCGACCAGCACCTTGCCCTTGAACTCGGGTCTGAGCAAATCATACCAACTCGTCAGCTTGACGTCGCCCGCCAAATCCCGGTTGACGGCCATCGTGTTGATTTGCCCATCGGACACCCAGTAGCCGTCGCCGTTCATGTTCGCCTTTTCGGCCAGGTCGTAATGCTTGTCTTCGGGCGAGACGTATTTCATCAGATGCCCGCGCCGTTTCATCGAGTGCAGCCAGGAGGCCGCGGCGAGCACGACCACGTCGACGGAGAGCTTGTCCGCCTTGATCTCCTGCTCGAAACGCTTGATGAGCGTACCGGAACGCCTGTTGGCGAAACGGAATTTCACGTTCGGCAGTCCGTAGAGTTCCTTGAAGGCTTTTTCCATCGCCTTGGCCGCTTTCACGGGAGCGAGGTTCGTGGCCCAGGAGAAATTGCCCTCTTTTCTGGCGCCTTCAATCAATTTGGCGACGCGGGCTTTTTCCGCGCCTTTGAGTTCCTTCAGGATAGGCGCCTCTGCGGCGCGGGCGGTCCCGCTAAGCGCAAATGTCCCCGCCAGGAATATCGCCGTCAACAACGCGCAACTCCATCTCGTTTTCATCAACCTCTCCCCCAAGTTATGAGTAAAAAACCGGTATCGACACGAGGAACCCTGCCTGCGCCCTCCCGTCAATCACGCAACACCACGCATCTTGAAGGTGATATGCTCATGGTGACGGGCTGACCGACCCGTATCTCCGCATCGCCACGAATGTGCACCCTCAATTCCAGACTGCCCGATTGAACCAGACAATCCCAGGATTGCCCGAGGTAAACGGCATCGCTCACCTGGCCCCGTAATACGTTATTGTCATTCGCCCCGTCTTCTGCGAACTCGATGTATTCGGGCCTCACGGTGACAAGCAAATCCGAGCCGCTTGGAATTTCACGCTCGATTCCTTTCGCGCAAAGGATTTTCGACTCAAGAGAGGGCACATCCACCCAAAGGCCCTTGCCGTTCTCTCTTTCGCCGGCCTTGCCTTCGAGAATGTTCGTCACGCCGATGAAGTCGGCGACGAAGCTGTTGGCCGGCTCGTTGTATGTGGCGTGCGGATCGCCTTCCTGTTGTATCCTCCCGTCTCTCATGACGATGATCCGATCGCTCATGACCATGGCTTCGGCCTGATCGTGGGTGACGTAAATGGCTGTCAGTTTGAGTTCCTTGATCAGGTTCGCCAACTCGATCCGCATGCGTTCGCGCAGCTTCGCATCGAGGTTGCTCAGCGGCTCATCGAAAAGGAGAACGCGGGGGTTGTAGGCCAATGCGCGTGCGAGGGAGACCCGCTGCTGTTGACCGCCGGAGAGCTTTGTGGCGTTTCTCTCACCCAAACTACCGAGGCCGACGAGTTCGAGCGCATTGGCGACTTTTTCGGTCACCTCCGCGCGGCTCGCCCCCTGGGCCTGAATGCCGTAAGCCACGTTCTCGGCAACCGACATGTGGGGCCAGATGGCGTAAGACTGAAAAACCATGCCGAGCCGCCTCTTTTCGGGCGGCAGGCAAACCCCGGTTCGGCTCGAAGTGAACACCTCGTTCGCGATGAGGATGTCTCCCTCGTCGGGTGTCTCGAGCCCTGCGATGCAGCGAAGCGTCGTCGTCTTCCCGCACCCGCTCGGTCCCAGCAGTGTGACGAACTCCCCCTCGCCCACGGTGAAACTGACGTTGTCCACCGCCAGGGTTTCCGTACCGAAGCGTTTCACCAAGTCCTTTACGACCACTTCCGCCATGCGAAGACCCTATTCATGAATGCCGTTTATGTATTGAATGGTATTACATTATATACCAAGCTCTTAAAGATAGTAAGTCGCGCGCGCTTTTAATTCACAGAATGCCCGACTGCGGCATCCGCTTGCCCGGTTACGTGAGGAACCATATGAAACCCCTCGTATCCCGCCTCCACGATTTTCGCGCATTTCTTTGAATAGACGTCGAACCCGGCGATGTAGGGCATGAACACGCGCGGTTTGCCCGGTATGTTCGCTCCCAGATACCAGGAGGTGCACTGGTAGCGAATCGTCTTGGCGGTCTCCTCGTTGTTGTGCGCCACCCAGGCGTCTTCCGCATCCACCGTGGCCTCGATGGATTTCATCCCGTTTTCGCGCAGGTACACGAGACACGCGCCTATCCACTCGACGTGGTGATCGATGGAGGTCTGCATGTTCGTCAGAACCGAGGGGCTTCCGGGACCGGTGATGGTGAACATGTTCGGGAATCCCGCCGTCATGAGGCCGAGATAGGTGCGTGGGCCTTCCTTCCACTTATCCTGCAGGGTGCGACCGCCGCGCCCTCTGATGTCGATTCTGAGCAGGGTGCCCGTCATGGCGTCGAAACCCGTCGCCAGGATGAGGGTGTCGATGTCATACACCTGGCCCCCTGTCATCACCCCCTCGGGCGTTATCTTCTCGATGGGCGATTCGCTCACGTCGATCAGGCGCACGTTCCGGCGGTTGTAGGTCTCGAAATACTCTGTAATCACACAAAGGCGCTTGCACCCGATGACCGTCGTGGGGCAAAGCAGTTCCGCGGTTTCGGGATCCTTCACGATTTCCCGAATCTTGTTGCGGACGAATTCGCCCGCCATCTGGTTCGCTTCCTCGCTGTAGCGCAAATCCGTGAATGCCGAGAGGAAGGGCAGTCCGCCGTGCGCCCAGCGTTTCTCGAATTCACGGTCGCGTTCTTCCTCATCAACCTTCAAGGCCTCCTTGTCTCCAAAGGTCTGATCGAAACCCGTCGCCGACTTCTTGGCCCTCGCCCTGATTTGCGGGTAGTTCGCCTTCACCTCGCGCGCGCGCTCCTCGCTGAGGGGGCCGTTGTGCGCGGGCACGGCGAAGTGCGCCGTTCTCTGGAAGACGAACACTTCGTCCGCTTCGCGCGCGATGATGGGGATCGACTGCATGGCGGAAGACCCCGTGCCGATGACGCCCACCCGCTTGCCCGAGAAATCCACCTTTTCATGCGGCCACAGACCGGTGTGGAAAACGGGGCCGTCGAAGCTGTCCAGGCCCTCGAAAGCGGGAATATTCGGCGAGGAGAGACACCCGGTGGCCATGACGCAGAAGGTGGCCGATATCTGCTCGCCGGTGTCCGTCTCGACGACCCAGCGGCTCGCCTCCTCATCGAACACGGCGGAGACGATTCGCGTGTTGAAGACGACTTCCCTCTTCAAGTCGAAGCGTTCCGCCACATGCTCGATATAGCGCAGAATCTCGGGCTGGCTCGCGTAGCGTTCGCTCCACTCCCATTCCTGCTGGAGTTCTTCAGAGAACTGGTAGGAATACTGAACGCTCTCCGTGTCGCATCGAGCACCCGGGTAGCGGTTCCAGTACCAGGTGCCGCCTACGCCGCCGCCCGCCTCGTAGACGCGCGCCGTAAAGCCGCGTGAACGCAGCCGGTAGAGCATGAAAAGCCCGGCGACGCCCGCGCCGACGATGAGGACGTCGAGGTTCGTCTTCGCCTCTCCTTTCAACTCTGAAACCCCTTGTCTTTTTATATTTCAGCCTCTTGGACCGAAATGAATTTTCATGTGCTTAGCGTATTTCAGAGGCATCGAACCGCCTCCATCGGCAGCGAAATTCTCGTGTGGATACCATTGCAAATCCATGATCTTCCGTCTCGGCGGGAACCCGCCTTTCCGAAACGCGCATTCAAAACAAAAGCGAATCGATTCCCGGCGTTTGAAGTTGAAATTTGACATATTCATGAATAGCATATGTTCCATATGAATGACAGCGGTTGCCCGGACCGGCGCTGGGGGGCGAACGGTTCGGATCGGTTTTTCCGGCCGCCGATTTCATTGCCGATTCACGGGTTTTGAAATACGCGAGGGCAGAGGACTCAACACGGTGCATCACTTCAGATCCTCGGATCATGCCTGCTCTTCTGCGAAATTCCGCCGGGATGGAGCGGACGGCCTCCCTGTCGCCAAAGCCGGGAAAAAGCATCCGGACGTATTTACCCACGATAAAAATACGCTCCTGGTCCCATGCCTCACGATAACCTCGTTTTGCCTGTGCGTGTCTGGTTGCGAGGCGGGGCATTTCAGGGCCGGTTGCGGGAGTGGACGAGCGCCCCCGGCGCCAGGGCGAACGGTCCGGCCCGGTTTTTCCGGCTGCCGATTTCGTGCTCGGTTCACGGGTTTTGACATATGCGAGGGAGGAGGACTCAACATGGCGCGGCATTTCATTCTGGTTCTATCGGCATTCATGATTCTGGGCTGCTCCTTTGGTGGGGGTGGTTCGCCCGAAAGCCGGATCGACCATTCGCGCACGACTTCGTTCGAAAACGGGGTTCTGACCATTGACGCGGAGCAGATCGTCGACGGCAGCAGGGTGTTTCTCAGCACGCGGGACGATGCGCAGAGCGAGTTCGAGTTTCCTACGGAGATGCCCGGTCATGTGGGGCGCGGG
>WTGD01000080.1 GCA_011523725.1 Nitrospinota bacterium | reverse complement strand
CGCCACCCGCTCTTCGGTGGGCGGGATGACGGGCAGCCCGTCCCCCCAGCCCTGTTCCATCACGTACTCGAGCAACGTCAGGGGGGATTCCGCCACCTCGTGGCGCACCGAGGCCAGCTTCATCCTTCGTCTTCCGGTGGCGTATGCGTGAGGGACTCCACCACGGATTCGAGAATCCCGTCCGCGTGGGCCTGCACCGTATCGAGCGGTATTCCGGTGATGGGATGGGGGATCGAGACGATGGGCAGGCCCGCGAAGCCCAGGGCCCGCGCCTTCTTGCGGCCGAAGGCCTCGAACATGTCCGTGATGATGGTGAGCGTGGGAAGCCCGCGCTGCTCGAGCTCGATCGCGTCGTGGATACTCCACGGCGTGCAGGACCCTCAGTCGGGCACCGCGTTCACCACGAAGTCGCACTCAGCAGCCATCCGCTCTATCAGGTCCTCCTCCAGGGGGAGCGCACTGCCTCCCTTGCGGTAGTGCGTGAACGAGGCGATGGGGTATTTCCCGCGCAATTTCTCCTCCAGCCGGCGGAGCAGCTTGTCGGAGTTGGGTTTCGTGTTGTCGAGAAGGCCCAGGCGAATTCCCTCGCGGGAGGCGGGGCGCGCGGCCGGCCGCACCTTCTCCAGCGGCGGGGGTATTCCCGAGGGATCGAGGATCACCAGGGTCTTCGCCATAAAAGACTCCTCCCGATAGTTGCGTTAACACGAGATATGAAGCCGGATCGCTATAAAAGGATAAGATTAGAAGAATTATTCTATTTCTTTCTCATAGTGTCAACAAACTCTCAAATTGACCCTGTGTCGAGTCGTTATAGCCAGTCGAAATTCTTCAGAAACGCACTGGAGCTTCGCACTGGCCGATACGAAAGCTTGTGTGGATTTTCCAGGCTATTTGCAATTTGTGTCCATGGCAGCAGACAACAAATTTTCAGACGATCGAATGGAACTTTCCGCCGTCGACGTTGATCGCCGCGCCCGTGATGTAGCTCGCGTGAACCGACGCCAGGAACACCGCCAGCCCCGCCACCTCTTCGGGAGAGCCGAATCGTCCGAGGGGGATTTGCGATTCACGCGCCCGCCGCATTTCGTCGATCGATACCCCGCGTTCTCTAGCAAGTTGCTCCGTCATCCAGTCCTGCATGGGCGTGTCGATCTGCCCCAGACAGATCGTGTTCACCAGGACATTGTCTTTGACCAGGGTCTGGGAGAGTCCTTTGCTCAGGCTCAAAAGCGCTGCGTTCGTCGTGCTTCCACCCAGAACGCCGGGCAGGGGTTCCTTGCCGGTTCCTCCGATCATGTTGATGATCCGTCCGCCACGTTGTTCTTTCATGAAACGCGCCGCCTCGCGCGAGATCACGAGATAACCGACGATCTTCGTGTCCACGGTCTTTCGAATCTGCGCCGGCGGCGGTCGCCTTGTTCGAGCCGCATCTGCTCCTGGATTTCATCGGTATGGCGTTCCTGGCGTTGGTGATAGTGTGGCAGAATCCTGGGAGAAGGCAGGCGAATCAGGAAGCTGCTTGAAGTTCGTGGAGACGGCGGAGCCAATGCTCCGGGGAGGATGTATCGGTTGTTTACGTTAGGCGTCGACATCGGTGGAACGTTCACCGACCTGGTGGCGATCGATCACGTACGCGGCGAGGTGCGGACGGGCAAGACCCCCTCGGTTTCGGACGAGCCCGCAGGCGCCATCCTGGCGTGTCTCCAGGACCTCGGGCTCGAAGGCGAGGAACTGGACCGGATGATTCACGGAACCACCGTCGCCACCAATGCGCTCCTGGAGCGGCGCGGCGCCGTGACGGCGCTGGTGACCACGCGCGGGTTCCGGGACGTCATCGAAATCGGAAGGTGCCGGCGGCTGGTCGAGGGCGGCATGTTCCACATCGGATTCCGCCGCCCGCCGCCCCTGGTTCCCCGAAACCTCAGGGAGGAGGTGGACGAGCGCCTCCGGGCGAACGGGGACGTCGAAGCCTCCCCCCGCACGGACGAGTTCCAGAGAGTAGCGGAGAATTTGAGGCGAGAGGGCGTCGAGGCGGTGGCGGTATGTTTTCTTCACTCC
>WTGD01000426.1 GCA_011523725.1 Nitrospinota bacterium | reverse complement strand
CTTTGGGGGGGAAGCCCGGCGCTGGACTTGATCATGGCGATGAAAGCCTTGTCCGAAGGCGCGGCGCCTCCGTCTTCTGCAGCGGAGAGTGGATTCTTCCGCGATGCGACGAATGGCTCCGGACGGGGTGAACTCAAAAACGCGCTCGTGCTTCTGCAGGGTTTCGACGGCGAGTGCGCTGCCTTTGCGGTAGGAAAAAACGCTTGACGGGAGAACAGGCAATTGCGGTTTCTATATTTCGACCGGATCAAGGAGGCTGTGCGCGGCGAGCGCATCGTGGGGGTCAAGACGTTTCCGCTCTCTGAGGCGTACCTGAACGCCCATTTCAGCCGCGCTCCCCGCGTGCCCGGCTCGATCCTCATTGAGGCGATGGCGCAGCTCACGGGTTGGCTCGTGGTCTTCACCTATGATTTCAAGACCCCGTGCGTCATATCACTCATAGACGACGTGGAAGTGACGAGCGACTTGCGCCCGGGCGTCTCCGTGGAGATTCATGGCGAGATGATCGACACGAACGAACGGGCGAGCCTGTGCCGCGCCCGAATCGAGAAAGACGGCGTTCCCGTGGCACGGGCGGAGCGATTCGTGTACCCACACTTTCCCAACGACGATCCCGAGGGTCTCAAGGAGCGTTTCAGGAACTACGGCTGGCTGGCGTTCGAGGAGACGGAATGAGCGCGCAGGTTTTCATCACCGGACTCGGCATGGTGACCTCCCTGGGCGCCGACGTGGAGACCTGCTGGCGGCGTGCGCTGGCAGGCGAATCGGGTCTCTCGCCGATCGAGTCTTTCGACGCGAAAGAACTGCCCGTCGCAGGAGCGGGCGAAGTTTCCGAAGAGACGCTCCGCGCCATCAGAGAGAGGCTGCCCGAGGAATATGCGGGCGAGGGGGAGCGCCGGGTGTTGTTCGCGCTCGACGCCGCGCAGAATGCGGTGGCGGATGCCGGGATGCGTCCCGGAGACTACGCGCCCGCGCGCGCTGGCGTGGTGATGGGGACCGGGCTGAGCAGCTACCGGCTGGAGGATTTCGCCGTCTGGGCGGACCCGGTTAACGGCTTCGACCCCGTTCGCTTCGCCGCAGAACTCGAAAAGACGCAAGCCTCCGGCTACTTCAACAACCCACCCGAGCGGGCGACCTCTCTCATGGCGGAGTGGTTCGAACTCGCCGGTCCTTCGGGAACCATCACCTCCGCCTGTGCGGCGGCGGGGCAGGCGATGGGCCTCGGAATGCGCATGATCCGAAGGGGCGAGGCGGACGTGGTTCTTTGCGGCGGGGCCGATTCGATGATCCACCCTGTCGGGATGGCCATATTCCTCCTGCTGGGCGCGGCCTCCAAATCGAAAGACCCCATATGCCGCCCGTTCGACAGAAGACGCTCCGGCCTCGCCGTGGGCGAAGGGGCGGGCGTGGTGGTTCTCGAATCCGAAGCCCATGCGCGCGCGCGGGGCGCTGCGCCCTACGCCGCTCTTTCGGGCTATGGGGCGAGCATGGACGCGCATCAGGTGACGGCCCCGCACCCGGGGGGCCGGGGTGCGGTGCGCTCGATGAACGAGGCGATTGCGGATGCGGGCCTCGCGCCCGGCGAAGTGACTTACGTCAACGCGCACGGCACGGGCACGAAGCTCAACGATCCGGTCGAGACCAGGGCGATTCGCGAGGTGTTCGGCGCGTGGGCGGATTCGCTGGCGGTGAGTTCGTCGAAATCCATGATCGGGCATCTCATCGCCGCCTGCGGTGCGCCCGAATTCATCTTCACGGCCTTGAGCGTCGCGCGCGACATCGTGCATCCTACGACGAACCTGGAGAACCCGGACCCGAAGTGCGATCTCGACTACGTGACCGGGGGGGCGCGAGAGATGCCCGTGCCCGCCGCCCTCACGAATTCCTTTGGCTTCGGCGGACAAAACGCCACTCTCCTCGTGAGAAAGGCGGCCTAGATGAGAGGTGATTCGCAATGAAAATCGATTTGAGCGGAAAAATCGCGCTGGTGACCGGAGGCGGTCGGGGCATCGGCCGCGCCTGCTGCGCAGCGCTGGCGGAGGCGGGCGCTTCGGTGGCGATCAACTACAGCCGCTCGGCGGAGGCCGCCGAGGAGGTGCGGGCGGAGATCGAGGCGGTCGGTGGGCAGGCGCGTACATACCAGGCCGACGTCTCCTCTTTCGAGGACGTAACGGCGATGTTCGAGCGGGTGAAGGAGGATTTCGGCACGCTCGACATTCTCGTCAACAACGCGGGCGTGATTCACGACACCTTGCTTCTCACCATGAAGCCCGACGGCTGGCGCAAGGTGCTCGGCGTGAGCCTGGACGGCGCATACCACTGCACGAAGGCGGCAGGTGAGGTCATGCTCAGAAAACGATCGGGCAAGGTGATCAGCATCTCCTCGGTCGCCGGGGTCCTGGGCGGGGCCGGACAGACGAACTACGCCTCCGCCAAGGCGGGCATCATCGCCTTCATGCGCGCCTGCGCGGCGGAGATGGGAAAGCGGGGCATCCAGTTCAACACCGTCTTGCCAGGCATGATCGTCACCGACATGAGCGAGCGCGTGCGCGAGAAGGGCGGCGACGTGATTTTGGGGCGCATACCGGCGGGCCGCTTCGGCGAGCCCGAGGACGTGGCGAGGCTCGTGGTGTTCCTGGCATCGCCCGAATCGAACTACATCAACGGCCAGGCGATAGCCGTGGACGGCGGTTTGCTCACCGGCTGAGCACGGGGGATTTCGGAGATGCGGCTGTACCAGGGGGTGGATTTGGTGGAAGTGGCGCGCCTGAAGGAGGCCTATGAGCGCCACAAGGCGTTCGGCGAGGACGTGTTCACCAAGGCCGAGCGGGCGTATTGCTTGAAGCGCAACAACCCCTATCCCCATTTGGCGGCCCGCTTCGCGGCGAAAGAGGCCTGCCTCAAGGCTTTCGGCCTCGGCATTTCCGAGCCGGGCGGGCTGGGCGGCCGGGGGCGTTTGCGCGAGATCGAGGTGGAATCGGCGGTCTCGGGCAAGCCCACGCTCAAACTGAGCGGCTCGATGGAGCGCATGAGCGCGCGAAAGAAGATCGCCCAGTCTACCATCTCGATGAGCCATACGCTCGATCTGGCGATAGCCCAGGTGATTCTCCTGGGCGAGGACGCGCCGGAAGAAGCGGATTAGGGGGGCCTTTGGCTTGAGGTACATGCTCGTGGACAGGGTGACGGCGTGGGAGGCGGGGGTCTCCATCCAGGGGGTGAAGAACATCACGATGAGCGAGGATTTTCTGGAATTCCATTTCCCCCGGTTTCCCGTCATGCCGGGCGCACTGATATTCGAGGCGCTGGTGCAACTGGCAGGCTGGCTCGAAGCGGCGGGCTCCGATTTCACCCGGTGGATTCTTTTGGAAAAGGTACGAAGCGTCAGGTACTATGGGTTCGCCTTCCCGGGGGATCAGGTTCTCCTCAGCGTGGAGGCGCGGGGAGAGGAAGATGGGTTCAAGAACTTCCGGGGCGTTGCTACCGTGGAGGGGGAGCGCCGGGTGGTCGCCGATTTCGGCGGAAAGGTGGCGCCCCTCGCGGATTACGAGGACCCGGAGGAGCAGCGCCATCATTTCCGCGTTCTCGGACGCGAGATTCGGTTGAGCTAGGCGGGATGAGCGATGCGAGGCGCGGAAGTGTGGATTACGGGCGTGGGGCTGCTGACTTCCGTCGGCGAGAACGCCCCGGAGAACTGGGCGTCGCTTCGCGCCGGAAAATGCGGGGTCGCCCGTCACCCGAGCGAGGAGAATGCGTCTCATCCGGATAATTTTGCCTACCACGGCGCCGTTCCCGGCCATGAAGACCCGCCCGAGGTGCCGCCCAAACTCGCGAGCCAGCGGAAATTCCTGAACAGAAGCTCCATCCTGGGGCTTTACGCCGCCGCCGAGGCGGTGGCCTGCGCTGGCCTCGACATGGGCGAGGTGGCGCCCGAGCGAAAATCCCTCTACGTGGGTTCGGGCGATTTCACGCGGGTGGGCTACGTGGACTTCTACGCGGCCCTCAAACAGACGGCTGGCGAAGCGTGGGGCGCGCCTGATCCCGCCACCCTCAACGAGGCGTCGCTCCACAGGGTAAGCCCTTTTTTCCTGCTCGAGGGCCTGCCCAACAATCTTTTCAGCTATCTCTCGGCCATGTACGAATTCATGGGACCGAACGGCAGCTTCTCCAGCCTTTCCTCATGCGGCGCGCAGGCGCTCGAGAATTGCGATCGCGTGCTTCGCCTCGCTGAGGCCGACGTCGGCCTGGTCGTGGGCTGCGGGAGCTGGGCGCACCCCATGGTGCTCCTGGAGCTCGACGGCCTGGGCATTCTCTCCCGGGCGAAAGAGGGGGCAGCGTCGTTCCGGCCCTTTGACAAGAGGCGCGATGGATTCTTTCCTGGAGAGGGCGCTGCCGCCCTGGTGCTCGAGAATGCCGAATCCGCTCGTGCGCGGGGCGCGAAGCCCCTGGGCCGTGTCAGCGGTACGGCGAATTGTCAGGAATTCTCATCCGAGCGCTATATCTCCGTACCGGCCGGCGCGGTGCGCCATTCGGTGGAATCGGCGGTGGCCGAAGCGGGCCTCGCGAGCGATGATCTGGCTTTCATCCTTCCCCACGGGAGCGCGACGCCCCAGGGAGACGCGGGCGAACTCTCCGCCTTGCTGGAATCCAGCGCCTTGCTGGAATCCAGCGAGGAGGGGATGGACCCGATTCCGCTGGCCGGCTGGAAGCCCTATACGGGACACATGGGCTCTGCCAGCGATTTGGCCGAGATCGTGCTGGGGCTCTGTGCTCTCAGGGACGGCCGCCTTCCGCCCACGCCGGGTTTCGAGCAAAAAGACGATGTCTTCGAGGCTCTCCACATCCCTACCGAAGAATGCGCCGTCTCGGGGACCGCGTTCTTGTCCTTGAGTCACGGCATCGGCGGGCAATCCTCCGCGACCATCGTCGCCGCGCCGTGAGCAAATCCGCGAAATCCGCCAAGAGAAAGCGCAGCAAGGACAAGGGCGCGTTTCACCAATGGGTGGAATATGCCCTGATCGTCTCGATTTTGCGGCTGATCCGCCTGCTGCCCTACGGGGCCTGCCGTGTGGTTTCCACTGTCGCGGGAGAGGCGATTTTCCGGTTCGCTCCCAGGAGAAGGCGCATCGCGCGCGCCAACCTGCGCATCGCGTTCCCCGAACTCGACGAGGCGCAGCGCCTGGCTCTGGCGAGGCGCAGTTGCCGCTCGTTCATCCTTACTTGTCTGGAGGGGGCGAAGTTTCTCACCCGCTTCGATTTGCGGCGCGCAGAGAAGACGGTGCGCGAGATCGTGGAAGACGCGGAGGAGACGATAGAAAAGGTGCGCGCGATTCATGAGGATGCGGGCGGCTGCGTGTTCGTCGTGCCGCATCTGGGGAACTGGGAATTCCTCGCCCATGCCGGCGCATTGGCGGGAATTCCGCTCACCATCCCCG
Organism: Nitrospinota bacterium; assembly: GCA_011523725.1. GTDB lineage: Bacteria > UBA8248 > UBA8248 > UBA8248 > UBA8248 > Bin107. The sequence goes on along the minus strand of WTGD01000426.1, from coordinate 5,518 downwards.
TGCGTCCCCTGGACAATAAGAAGCTCGAAACCTCGCTGTATGAAATGCGCGCATCCTCGGGGCAGGAAATACTGTCTAAGAAAAACGTCTTCTTTCACCTGCGCGAGGCGCTGCGCAAGGGCCGCTCGGTGGCGATTCTGGCGGATCAGAACGCGGGCGGCGAGGGAATCGACGCGCCGTTTTTCGGCAGGCCCGCCAGGACGACGCCCGCTCCCGCCGCGCTCGCGGTTCTCTACAACCGGCCCATCGTTCTGATCTCGTGCCTGAGAAAAAGCGCTGCCCGGCGTTATGAGGTCTTGCTCAGCGAGCCGATAGCGCCCGATATGGACGCAAAAAGTGCGAAGAAAGAAATGGAAAGGCTCACGAAGGCGGTGAACGAGGAGACGGAAAACCTCATACGAAAAGGACCGGAGCAGTATCTATGGATTCACGACAGGTGGAAGCTCACCAAAAAACAGGGCAGGGCGCGCTGGGCCGATTCAAGTTGAAGCTTCAGGGGAAGATACGGTTTCCTTCAGATGCCTGAAGAAGGGGACGCCCAGTTTTTCGAGTTTCGCTTCGAGCTTTTCCGTGCAGTCGCAATCGCCGCAGACGGGATAGCCCTCGCAATCTTCGGGTTTGCGGGCGAAACGCACGTCGAGTTCCTCGAAATACGCCTCCCAGTAGGGTAGTTCCTCATACAGCTCATAACCTGGCCCGAACGCCTCGCGGCAGTAGCAGACCTCGAGCCAGCGAACCTGGCCCTGCTCGGTGAGCCTTGCCTTTTTCATGCACTTGAGAAACGTCTGGTGCGCAATGGAACCGCGCCCGAGTTCGCCGGATTCGATGGCTTCGAGGAGAGCAGCGCTTTTGCCCTCGATGACTTTTCCGCGCACCAGATACCGCATGGAACCTCCATGGGTTTTTCTTGAACCCTTCATTCGATTGTAACATACGCGATATGATTCATGTATAGATTGCCGAATGCCCCGGGTTGTCGAGGGCATGAGGCGGCAGGGCGCGGAGCCCGTAAACCTTGGAGCAGGCGGCATGACGGACAAACCAATCGAAATCACCATGGTGGCGAGCGAGATGTTTCCCTTCGCCAAATCGGGCGGGCTGGGCGACGTCATCGGCGCGCTGCCTTTGGCCCTTGGGCGGATGGGACACAAGGTCTGCGTCTATCTGCCCGCGCACCGCTCCATTCTCCGGGAATATGTGCCCGGAGACTCCGCGCAGGTCGCGGACGTCTTTTCGGATGCGCGCTACGAGGTGTTCTCGCTCGAACACGAGGGCGTTTCGGTAAAACTCGTCTCGGCGGATGACCTGTTCGATCGGGCGGGTTTCTACGGCGACGTGCGCGGGGCGTTTCCCGACAACGCGGAGCGCTTCGCCCGTTTCGCCCGGGGCGCGCTCTCCCACATGGAGGGGGAGGGAACGTATCCCTTCATCATCCATTGTCACGACTGGCAAAGCGCCCTGATACCGCCCTTGTTGAAGTATCGACGCGCGGACGATGAGAGATGGGCGGGAGTCGCCACCGTTTTCACCATCCACAACTTGGCGTATCAGGGCCGCTTCCATCCGGATGATTTCGCGCACACCTGTCTGCCCGATGAGGCGATGGGGGTCGAGGGCCTGGAGTATTACGGCGATTTGAATTTCCTGAAGGGCGGCATCCTGTTCAGCGACGTCATCTCCACCGTGAGCGGGCGGTATGCGCAGGAGATGCTGACGGAAGAACAGGGAGAGGGGCTCGAAGGCGTGGTTGCTCTCAGAAAGGACTCTTTGTTCGGCATCATGAACGGCATCGACGACGCGGTCTGGAACCCGGAGACCGACCCGCACATTCCGGCGCCGTTCTCGCTCGCGCACCCCGAAGGCAAGGCGAAGTGCAAGGCGGCGCTTCAGGAGGAGTTGGGTCTGGACGCGAGTGCTGAGGGGCCTTTGTGCGTCGTTGTCTCGCGGCTGGCGCATCAGAAGGGAATCGACCTGATTCTCGAAACGATGGATGAATTGATGGGTCTGGGTGTGAGCCTGGCCGTCCTGGGAACCGGCGAGGAGGCGTTGGAAGAAGGACTCGCCGAGGCTGCTTCGTCCTATCCGAGCCGGGTGGCCTTCGTGCCCGCCTATGACGAGGCGCTCTCCCACCGCATGTACGCGGGCGGTGACGTCCTGCTCATGCCCTCGCGCTATGAGCCTTCGGGCCTGAACCAGCTGTACGCCATGCGCTACGGTGCGCTGCCTTACGTCCGGCGGGTCGGGGGTCTTGCGAATTCGGTTTCCTCCTCACCCACGCCTGAGGCGAACGCCGACACCGGTTTTCATTTCGACGCGTTTGCCCCGGCCGATTTTCTCGCCCGGATGGCGGGGATTTGCCGGGTGTTTCTGGAACAGGGGCTTTGGCGTATGATGATGCGCAACGCGATGGAGAAGGATTCGAGTTGGGACGGCGTCGCGCCCCGCTACGTCGAATTGTACGAACAGGCGATGCGCCCGCAGCCGCGTTGAGACGAATCGAACAAAGGAGTCGGACCTTGGATTCGCGTGATCCCAGAGTCATCGCCTTCGTCATGGCGGGCGGCGCCGGAAACAGGCTTCGCCCCCTCACGGTCGCGCGCGGCAAGCCGGCCGTGCCGTTCGGTTCGAAATACCGCATCATCGACTTCGTGCTGAGCAATCTGGTGAACTCGGGCTATCAGTCCATATACGTGCTGGTGCAGTACCTGGCACAATCGCTCATCGAGCATTTGCGGCGTTCGTGGAACATCAGTGGGACGCTGGGCAAGAATTTCGTGACGGCCGTCCCGCCCCAGCAGCGCGCGGGCGAGTTCTGGTTCAAGGGCACGGCCGATTCCATCCACCAGAACAGAAACCTGGTGACCGACAACGCGCCCGACATCGTCCTGGTGTTCGGGGCCGATCACATCTACCGCATGGACGTGAGCCAGATGGTGCGCTTTCACCTCGAACGCGGGGCGGACGCGACGATATCGGCCCTGCCCGCGCCGGTCGAAGACGCCCGGGAATTCGGGGTGCTGGCCGTGGACGAGGAGGGCCGGGTGGAGCGTTTCGACGAAAAGCCCCTCGACCCCCGGCCCATGCCGGGCGATCCCTTGCGTGCGCTGTGCTCCATGGGGAATTACGTGTTTTCCTCCCAGGTGCTGATGGATGCGCTCATCAGCGACGCGGCGCGCGAGGGGGAGCACGACTTCGGGCGTACCATCATCCCCGCTCTTCTGGGCGAGCGCAAGAAACTCTACGCCTATGATTTCATGAAAAACGAGATTCCGGGCGTGAGGCCCACCGAGGAGAAGGGCTACTGGCGCGACGTGGGCACCATCAAGAGCTATTGGGAGACGCAGATGGACCTCCTGGGAGAGACGCCGCGCCTCGATTTGAGCAACCCCGACTGGCCGATACACACCAGCGCCTACCCGGGGCCGGGGAGCCGCATCGTATCCGCGCAGGTGGAAAACGCCCTGATCGGTGAGGGGTGCCAGATTGCGGGCGCGCGGATCGATCGCTCCGTCATCGGCCGCGGCGTGATCATCGAAAAAGGGGCGGAGGTTGTCGATTCTATCGTCATGGATCACACCCGCATCGGGGCGGGGGCGAAACTGGAAAAGGCGATTGTCGACAGGTTCAACCAGATTGGAGCGGGCGCTTCGGTGGTGGATGAAAATGCCGATTCCTTCCCGGGTGCCGTTGCCGATCCTTCGGGCATCATTGTCTTGCCGCGCGGGTTCACCCGGCCCGTCATATAAATCCCATGCACATTGCGGACATCCGTAAGCGCGCGGAGGCCTTTCTCAGCGAAACGCGAAAGGAGTGGTACGAGGTCGGCGCGGGTCTCAAGGAAGACGTGCGCCTGAGCGAGATTTTCGCCGAATACGCCGACCTTTTCACCCGCGAGAACGTCGAGGCGCTCGCGTCTATCCTGGACTCGGAAGAAGACGAGGCCGAGCGTTTGCGATTGGCCGAACTGCGCGGTTTCCTGACCCTGGCCCACATTCGCAATGCCACGAGAGAATCGAGCGAGCAGGCGCTTTTGTTCGAGACCAGGACGATGGTGGAAACATCCGATGGCGAGTCCATCCCCTACCGGCAAAGCGCCGTCGCGCTCCTGAACGAGCCGGACCGCGAGAGGCGGAGTTTTCTGGAAAACGCGCGCTTAGAGGCTCTGGCGGAGAAAAATACATTTCTGGAGAAAATACATCGCACGACCCACGAAATGGCCGATGATCTGGGATTCGAGGGCTACCTGGGGATGATGGCGGCGCTGAAGCGCTACCTGCTTGAGCCTGTTCGAGACGAGATGGCGCGGTTTCTTGAGCGCACTGAAGCGCTTTACGCCGAGGCGATGGAGGAGGCGATGAGCAAGGCTGGCGTTCCGCCTTCTTCCGCGCAGCGCCACGACGCGCAGTACCTCTCTCGGGGTGCTAAGTACGATGGTCTTTTCCCGGCGGAGAAGATCGAAACCTCAGCACGAGAGGTATGCGCCTCGATGGGTCTTGATCTCTCGGCGGAGGGCAGGGTGCGCCTCGACATCGAGGACCGTCCGCTTAAGAGCCCCCGCGCGTTTTGCGCCTCCCTGCGCGTACCCGAAGAGGTTTATCTCGTCATCAGGCCCCGCGGCGGGTATGACGATTACAGCGCGTTCTGGCACGAACTCGGCCATGCGCTTCATTTCGCGGGCGTGGCGGCGGACGCGCCTTTCGAGTGGAAGCGCCTGGGGGACAACTCCGTGACGGAGGGGTTCGCCATGCTCTTCGATCATCTGCTGCTCGAGCCGCTCTGGCTGGAAGACGCCCTGGACGGGGAGGCGTCTGACTACGCGACGTTTCTGGCGCACCATGCGCTGTTCGAACTCTACATGCTCAGGCGCTATGCGGCGAAAATCGACTATGAGCTCACGCTTCACCAGGGCGCGGAACTTGGGGGCAAGGACGCCGCTTACCGGGAGAAGCTGAGCGCGGCGACGGGGGTGGAATATCCCAAGGTTTCCTATCTCGACGACGTGGACCCTTTTTTCTACTGCGCGAACTACCTGCGGGCGTGGATGCTCCAGGCCCAGATGGCCGAGGTCTTGAAGACCAGGTTCGGCGAGAGGTGGTGGGCCAATAGCAAAAGCGGCGGGTTCCTGACGGAAATCTGGCGCGACGGGCAGCGCCACGACGGCGATTCCCTCTCCCGACATCTCGGATACCAGAGGCTCACCACGGAGCCGCTCGAAGCGCAGATCCGAAACCTCATGCCGCGCTAGCTGGAATGCGCGCTGCCCCTGCAGGGGCTGCTGAAAGAGTCCTCTCCGCCTCATCCTGAGTAGCGGCGAAGCCGCGTATCGAAGGATGCCCTCTCGCCTCGGCGCGAGGCGTTCGACTCCCCTCGCCCTTCGATACGCAGCCTTCGGCGGCTACTCAGGGTGAAGAAAGAGGCGTTGGCGGTTTGCGCGGGTCGCATATGGAATTGTTGAAAACCCCATTGTCAAGGGAATAACCCCCCACCCCCTTTGTCAGGGGGGCTTTTCTTCCACCCC
>WTGD01000086.1 GCA_011523725.1 Nitrospinota bacterium | reverse complement strand
CGTCAATTCCGCAAATCGGAGGCGGCCGAGGCCCTTAGCGCAAGGAAAATATAATATCTTAGTCTCTTGCTGTCAAGTTTCTTTAATGGAAAATGTGCAGAATTTTTTCAGTAAACGCTCGCGAGGTATTGACCCGCCCGGGAGGAAAAAAGCGGCTTCGTTCGTGAAGAAGCCTATGTTTCAAAGATATATCAGGATAAAGCCTTTGCAAAAAAGGTGAAAAGGTGTAATATTCAGGGTGTGGTCATCACGATAAATCTCAACAGCCCTTATCAAGGTCAAGGAGAAACAACCGATGTCGGATGGAACGGTCACGCTGTTCGATCAATCCCAACAGAAACCCCAAGCCCTTGAAGGCATTACGGTTACGCCGCTCGCCAACCAGAAGGTGAGCGAGATTCTCGAGGCCGAAGGGAAGTCCGGCCACGGCCTCAGGCTGGCCGTCACCGCAGGCGGCTGTTCGGGTTACAACTACGGCCTCTATTTCGAGGAATCCGCGAATCCGGAGGATAAGGTGTTCTCCGCCGAAGGGTTCGACGTGTTCGTGGACCCGCAGAGCTACCCCGTCATCGCTGGAACGGAAATCGATTTCGTCGACAGCCTCCAGGGCTCGGGCTTCAAGATCAACAACCCCAACGCCATGGGCATGTGCGGCTGCGGCAAATCGTTCACTACGTGATAAAACAATGCCTTACGAGCCCCGGGCAACACGCGCCCGGGGCTTTTTTTATGGCGCGTGAGGGGTTTCGTCGTGAACCCTAACGATAAGGCTTCCGAGTGGCGAGCACCCGGCGCCGTCGTCCTCATCTCCTGCTACGAGCTGGGCCACCAGCCCCTGGGTGTCGCCTCGCCGCTGGCTTTTCTGCGCGAAGCGGGCTTCCAACCCTGGGCGATGGACGTGGCGGCGGAGGATTTCTCGCCCGAAAAAATCGAAAACGCGAAATTCGTCGGCATCAGCGTGCCGATGCACACCGCGCTCAGGCTCGGCGTGGAGGTGGCGGCGAAAGTACGCGAGACGAACCCGGGGTGCCATATCTGCTTCTATGGCCTCTACGGCCTGCTCAACAAAGACTATCTTCTTGAAAACGGCGGAGATTCGGCGATCGGCGGCGAGTTCGAGCTGCCGCTCGTGGAGCTCGTTCAAGGGCTGTCTCAAGCCTCGAACGTCACCCAGGTTCCCGGCGCCGCCACGAGAGAGTGGGCATCCGGGCCGTATCTCGAAAAAATCCCCCTTCTCAAGCCGGAGCGTGGAGAATTGCCCGCGCTCCAGGCATACGCCCATCTCGAAAAGGATGGGGAGCGCTACCCTGCGGGAGCCGTCGAGGCGAGCCGGGGCTGCAAGCACCTGTGCCTCCATTGCCCCATTCCGCCGGTCTACGAGGGGCGTTTCTTCATCGTCCCACAGGAAAAAGTGTTAGAAGACATCGAAGATTTGGCGGCGCAAGGCGCGCGCCACATCACCTTTGCGGACCCGGATTTCCTGAACGGGCCATCTCATGCGCTTCGGGTCACCCGCGCCATGCACGAGAGGTTCCCCGCGCTCACCTTCGACTTCACGGCCAAGGTGGAGCACCTCATCAAGCACGAGGAGCTTCTGCACGAGTTCGCAGAATGCGGATGCGCGTTTTTCGTCACCGCCGTGGAGTCTTTAAGCGACCTCGTGCTTCGCCATCTGGTGAAAGGACACGACAGGGACGACGTCTATCGCGCCGTCAAAGCCGCCCGGGAAGCGCGCGTTTCCATCAGGCCGTCTCTGGTCGCATTCACGCCGTGGACGAGCGCGCAGGATTACTTCGATCTGCTGGATTTCATCGAAGAATACGCCTTGATCGACGAGGTCGACCCCATACAGATGGCCATCCGGCTGCTCGTTCCGCCGGGTTCCCATTTGCTCCGCTCCCCCCACATGGAGAGATACGTCACTGAACTCGACGCTGAGAATTTCATCTACCGCTGGGAGCATCCCGACGAAAAAATGGACAAGCTACACGAGGAGGCGCTTCTCCTCGCCGAAGATGCGGCGGCGCGCCAGGAGGACGCCACCGTGACTTTTTCCAAAATTCGCGAATTGGCGGCCGATATTTTGGAGCGCCCCGACCAGTCGCAGCCAAAAGCCGTTTTCGCGCCCGATCGAATCCGCCCGCCCCGGCTCACCGAATCGTGGTTCTGCTGAGCGGAGCCCACCCAGGGCCAGTTGGCCCTCTAATTCACCTGATACGACTTATTTCAAAACTTTGGCGTACGTCTCCTCATCGAAACCGACGATGAGGGTTTTCCGGTGTTTGATGACCGGCGCTCTGAGCGTGCCCGAGCGGCCCATCAAAAGGGCCAGCACGTCTGCACGCGCAGGAGCCTCTTTTTTGATATTCAGATGGATCACCTTTCTGCTCCTGGTCGAGTACACATCCGCCACGCCATCCAGAAGCGAATCGACGTTGCCCTCATCCACCACGTCTTTTCTGGAACTGGCCTGAACGGACACCTCGATTCCATTCTCCGCAAGAAACGCTTGCGTTTTGACGCAGGTCTTTCAGCCGGAGCGATGGTAATACCAATCCACTTTCTTCGGCATGTCCCGGATCTCCTCACAAAACGAGAAACCTTCCTGTTCAAAAAACGCGGCGAAGGCAAAGCAATTCCGGAGCTCGCTCGCCCTCAACTTACGCATGATGCAGGCGAGGATACCCCCGCTTGCTCATAGGTTCATCACGGCGACGGCTCGTACGGGAGAGCCCGTGCCATCGCGAATCTTGAGCGGAAGCCCCACGTAGAGGAATTCCTTTCCCGCCACCGCTTCAATGTTCGCCAGATTTTCCGTGTTGTGGCGCTGAAGCTCCCTGCAAAGCACGTGGCAGGGAAACGTCAGCTCGATGGTGTTCACGCCGGCGTCGATGCTGGGCGCATCCTGGCCGATGTTCACCACGCCGCATTCACGATAGAGGAAGTTCGCAGCGTCATAGCCCAAGCCCGGGTACGTGTTGAGATATTCATCCGTCGGATAGGTACGCTTGAAATGCCCGCCCGTGAAGAGAAACGTGCCGTCTTTGGGAGGCGTCAGGTCCGCTGCCGAAAGCTCATCCTGGAGCAGTTGCAGGGATATCTCCTCCATCGGTTCCACCTTGCCCGTGAAATCCAGCGCAATTGCCCGTGTAATGAACCACTCTAGCGGCGCCTGATCGATGTTGGGCGCCGTTTCGCGCTCGTCGATATGGCTGACCGAATCGGTATGCGTCGGACCGTGGTCGCACATGTGGAGCATCATGGCCGCATAAGTGATGTCCTTGGGCTTGATAGGCGCATTGGCTGCGTCTTCGTGCCGGGCGACGTACTCGATTTCAGTGGCCGGATGCCCGGGAAACCTGGGCGCGCCGGTGTAGATCTCCTGACTCAGATCGATGATTTCATACATACTCATCTCCTCAGAAAACAATCCGAAAAACCCCCGCACGCAACTGCGGGGGCTTCATCGTCCAAAAATCAGGCGACGCCGCCGACCGTAACGCCGTTCGATACCGGACACTCGAGGTCGGGCCACACCTTCGTCATGAACGTCTCCAGCTCGTAAATGACCTCTTCCTTGGGGCATTGCGCGTAGTGCCAGATGAGCGTGATGAACTCCGAGGGCACCTTCTCATACGTTTCCTCCCACTCGCGCTTGAGCCTGTCCACCGGGCCGCCCAGGAAGATTCCGCTTTCCTTGATGTTCTGAATCCAGTCGATGCTCTCCGTGTCGTCGGGGAACTGCGGGAAGAAGGGCACGTAGAAGTTCTGGTAGATGTCCTGATCGTATTTCCTGAGCTTCTCGTCGTACTCCTCCTCGGTGTCCGTCACGTGAATCCACCGGCAAACGCACTGCCGCTCACCATGCGCAAAGTTGTGCCCTGCCTTCGCCGCTTCCTCCACGTAGAGGTGGGAGAATTCCTCCATCTTTTCCAGTTTCGTGAAATACACGGGCCGGAAACCGTGCCTCGCGGCGAATTTGATGGAATCAGGGCTCGCGCTCACCGCCTGGAACACGGGCGGATACGGCTCCTGATAGGGTTTGGGCACGACGCTCACCTTCCGCACCCGATTGTCGTCGCCGATCTCGCCGATTCCGCCTGCGTCCCGGGCGCTCTTCCAGGCCGGGTAATCGATACCCTCTTCATAGGGATAGGGAATCTCGTAGTAATTCCCCTTCACTTCCACCGAATCTTCCTGCCAGAATTTCAGCAACATCTCGACGCGTTCCTCGAAGATGTCACGGTTCTTCACGTCATCGGCCCCGCCAAGGGCGTCCGAGACGGTGGCCCGGGTGTCGCTGAACTGCCCCAAGACGTTCGACCACCTGGACTGATAACCGCGCGCCAATCCGCAGAAAAATTTCCCCTTGGTGATGTGGTCGAGTATGGCCGTCTCCTCGGCCACGCGAATCGGATCTTGAGTCGCCATGACGTAACCAAGAGCGCCCACCCGCGCATTCTTGACATGATTGGCCCACCACGAGTTCAGAACGCCCGGATTGGGGCCTACCTCATAACCTTCCGAATGGAGGTGGTGCTCGATGGTGCTGATGCCCCATACGCCCATTTCATCGGCGGCCTTCACGATGTCGACCCATTCGTGAAGAACGTGATGGTACAAATCCTTGTCCCTGGCCAGGGGCCTTTTCTGCTCACGCTCCTCCCGGCTTTCCGTCGGCAGCATGGGGTATAGCTGGATAATCACTTTGGGTTTCGGCATCGCCTTCTTCTCCTTCCTCGACTGAGGTTTGCTTCATCCTCGGGCGCCGGCGGCCGGCGCTTGTTTTGATGCGTACATTTTATTCTTCACTTTGTGGAGGAGCATGGATAATTTCTCTCGTTCATCGTCCTCCAAATCATTCATGAGTTCCGCGATACGCGAGTAATAGTCAGGGAAAATGGCGTTCAGGCTCTCTTTTCCCTTGGACGTCAGGCGCACGATGACTTTCCTTCTGTCGCCATCGTGGCTTGAGCGCTCGATAAGTCCATCGCGCTGAAGACCCTTCATCAAGCCGGTCATCGTCGCGCGCGTCACGCCCGCCTGCCCCGCCAACTCCGACGGGCTGAGGCCCGACCCGTTGTTTCTGACCTGGGAGCGCAACAACAACAGCAAAACGATAAACCTGCCCTGCGATACGCCGTGATCGGCCAGATACGTTTCAAAGGCTGTCAGCATGTCGCTGCCGACCTGCAAAAAAAGATAAAACAGCATGACGGAGGAAGTATCCAGAGAGGAATACTCCGGCACGAGGGGCCTGAAATCTTCCTCGTTGGGCAGTTCTTTCATGTAGAACATGGGTTTCCCCGAAAATGAATGCTATGGGGCCTAATTATATGGGGCCTTACAATTCAAGTCAACCAGTGCTTTTGCGCGGACGTTTCCTGAGGACTGAATGTGGCGCCGCTGCAAGAAACCACATATTCAGGTCTTGAAACATTCATCAAATGGGATATATTAGCGGGTGTATGGTGATATCCTCTAATAAAGCAGAGGAGATGAATTCACCAATTCGTGAATAAACTTTGGCCGCTTCGTCCAAGATACGAAAAGATTGGATATCCAGGAGGAACACTTAAATGCGCTCTCAAGACTTCACTCGCTCGACCGGGCAACGCGTCATCGCACAAGACGCCGCCGCATTCATGCAGCGCGTCTATGGATGGATGACGCTGGGGCTCTTCGTCACGGGCTTCAGCGCGCTCTACGTCGCATCCAGCCCCGCCGCCATCCAGTTCATCTTCGAAAGCTCCATCTCGGTATTTCTGGTCATCGGCGTTCAGCTCGCCCTGGTTTTCTCCATCAGGCCCGTAATGCGCAGCAAAGGCTGGCAGGCGGGCGCGCTTTTGTTCATTCTCTACAGCGCGACGCTCGGCGTCACCGTCTCCACCCTGCTCTTGCGCTATACGCTCACCTCCGTGGCCCAGGCGTTTTTCGTCACCGGCGGCGCGTTCGGCGGGTTGACCCTCTTCGCGTTCGTGACGAAAAAAGACCTCTCGGGCGTGGGCAACTTCTGCATGGTGGGACTCATCGGCATCATCCTCGCCAGCGTCGTCAACATCTTCGTGGGCAGTTCCGCCGTCCACTTCGCCATCAGCGTTCTGGGCGTTCTCATCTTTGCGGGACTGACCGCCTATGACACCCAGAAGATGAAGGAATACGCCTACACCCAGGACACGGACAACGAGACGGGCAGGCGCGCCTCCATCATGGCGGCGCTCGAACTCTACCTCGATTTCATCATGATGTTCATTTACCTCACACAGCTTCTGGGCGCCTCGCGCGAATGAAGAAACTGTCTCGATACTAAAAGCCGGGGCGTTAAGCCCCGGCTTTATCGTAGCGACGTATTACTTCCGCCTTTTCAATTTGCCCGTAATGAATGATATAATTGGAATTATGAAAGACGTAACACCCACCATCGCCCTGGCAGGAGAATAGTCTTGGGCCTTCGCATCTCCATAGGGGCGATTATCGCCGTTCTGCTCGGCGGAACAGGATATTTCGCCCAGCAATCCCAATCGGCAAAAGATCTGCTGCAAAAACGAGAGATTGAGCTCTCCAAGGAAAAGGAGAGTTCCGCCAAGCTCAAGAGCGACATCCAGCGCTTCAAGGGCATAGAACAAAAGGTGAAGGGTCTGGAGTCAAGGTTCGCAAATGTAAGCGCCTCCGCCAAGACGCGGCTGGAAGAGCTGAGCAAGCTCGTCGAAGAGAAAAACGCCACTAATTTGCAGGATAAAGCCAGACTTCTGGCCCTCGCGACCGCTCTAAAAGAAAACCAGACTACTCTCGACAACGAGCGCAAGGCTCGGGCCGAAGAAAAGAAAGACCTGGAAGCGCAAGCCGAAGAGACGAGCCGACTCATCGCCGAGAAAAACGCCGGCATCAAGCAGGAAAAAGCAAAAATACGAGGCCTCAAAGTCACGCTCGACATCCTCAGCGGTTCGCTCGATAACGAGCGCAAAGCCCGCGCCGAGGCCGAAAAAGCGAACAAAGCCAACATCGAACTGGCGGCCAATCGGGCCGAAGGGATAAAGCGCTTGGAGACCCAGGCCAAAGAGACGAACCAACTCATCGCCGAGAAAAACACCGCTGTCGAACAGGAAAAAGCGAAAGCCCGAAAATTCGAAATCGCCCTCAAGCAAATTCAGGCAAACCTCAAGAGCGACCGCAAGACACAGTCGCTGGTCGATAAGTTGAGCAAACAAAGCCTCGATCTGGCAGCCGCCCAGGTCAAAGAGATTAAGCGCCTCGAAAGTGTTCGGGGAACCCTCGAAGCCCAGCTCCAGAGAATGGACAGGCTCATCGCCTCCGCGCAAAAGGAAGCGAAAAAAAGTGACATCGCCGCCAAAAAAACCCCAGCAATACCAACAACAGCGAAGGTGAAAGCGCTAAACGGCGAACTCGCGAGAAAACGAGCCGAGGAAATAGCCCGACTGGATAAAACCAGATCGCTCCTCAAAACCCAGGTGCAGGAAATGGGGCGTTTGATTGCGGAGAAAAACGCCGGAATCGCGCGCGAAAAAACGAAAGCGCAAAATCTCGAGCTTGCGCTCAACCAAATCCGCACAAGCCTCGACAACGAGCGCAAGACGCGGGCGAAGGCGGAAAAAGCGAATGCGCGGAATGCAGAAATCGCGAGGATAAGAGCCGAAGAGATAGGGCGCCTCACAAAAGCCCGGGAGCTTCAAAAGGCGCAGATACAGGAGATGAGCCAGCTCATCGGCGAGAAAACCTCCGTGGCCGAACTCATCAAGAACAAGCTGGATGAGACGAACCTGAGTCTGGCGGAAACCATCAAGAAGCACACGCTGGCGATCGCGCGCTCGAAAGTCCTGGAGAAAAGAGCGCTCGAAGAGGCCGAACGGGCCAAAAGGCTGGAGTCGGACCTGAGCGAAATGAGCGGCAAGCTCAAGGAGCAACTCGTCAGCCTGCAAGAGACCAAAGACCTGCTCCGCGTCACCTTCGTGAACAGCCTCCTGTTCGATTCGGGAAGCGCCACGCTCAAGGAAGAAGGCGCAGAGGCGCTCTCGACAGTTGCGGATTTTCTCCAGAAACAAAAAGACAAACTGATCCGCATAGAAGGGCATACGGACAATCGACCCATCAAAGGCAATCTACTCGATCGCTATCCCTCGAACTGGGAGCTCTCGTTCGCGCGCTCCATTGCAATCGTCAAATTCCTGGAATCGAAAAACATATCCCCCGCGCGCATGTCGGCGACCGGGCATTCGTTTTACCGTCCCGTGGCGAGCAACGACACGGATGAGGGCCGCGCCAGGAACAGACGAACCGTCATCCTTCTCAGCAGCCCCCGGCCCAAGGTGGAAGGGGCGGCCCGCTAGCATTCTCAGGGGATTGCAGGCTATATCTTGAGGACAGCCTCGAGTTCGGAGCCGAGTGGTTTCTCCGCGATCACGGCGGCGGTAAGCCCGGCTTCCTGAAAAACCGCGCCCGCCACCCGCTGGATATCTTCCTCATTCACGGAGTCGATATCCGCCAGCTCTTCTTCCACGGGATACACCTCGCCTCTCAGCATGAGGTTCGAGCCGTTTCGGCCCGCATGGTACTGCGAACTCTCGTGTATCTGGAGATTTCCCTTGATGTAGCGCTTCGCTTCCGCCAGTTCCTCTCCCGTTACGGGTTCGCTCTTGAACCTGCCCGTTTCGGATAGCATCACCTCGGTCGCCTCCACCGCCTTCTCGAGAGCCACGCCCGCCTTCATCTCCACCATGCCGGTATCGGTGTAGCGGTGCGGTGCTGCGCCCACGCTGTAGGCGAGCCCCCGCTTCTCACGCACTTCGGTGAACAGTCGGCTGCTCATCTTGCCGCCCAGTATGTTGCACATGACGCGGAGGGGGACGGCGTCTTCGTGATTCAGACCGAAGGCGCGAAACCCCATCGCGAGATTCACCTGATCCGTCTGGCGGGCCTGGTCCACAATTTTGGCTTTGCTCTCCCCGGGCAAGCCGGGAGAGAGAGGCTTCTCATCGCTGCCGGTCCGAGCCCCGAAATGCCGCTCGGAGAGCGCCATCACCTCCTCGTGTTTCACGCCGCCCGCCACGGAGACTACCGTGTTACCGGGGGTGTACCACTTCTCGATCAGCTCGCGCATGTGCTCGGGCTCTATCGCGTTGATGGTATCGCGATCCCCGATGACGCCCATCTGCAGGTTGTAGACGGTGGTCTCCAGCATGTCCGACACCCATACCCGAGGCATGTCCTCATACATCTTCAACTCTTCGAGGATGACCATCCGCTCCCGGTCCCACTCCTCCTTGTCCAGCAGGCAGTTGTTCACGGCATCCGCATAGACCTCCAGCACGGTGGCGAACGCCTCGGCCGGCGCCGTGAAGTGATAGCAAGTACGCTCGGGCGCGGTGTTGGCGTTGATGGAAGCGCCGTTGCCTTCCATCTCGCGCGCGATGTCGAGCGTCGTTCTCGAAGGCGTGCCCTTGAAGACCATGTGCTCGAGCGCATGGGAAACGCCCACCACTTCGTCGCGCTCGTGCCGGCCGCCGCAGCCGAAATAGATATGGAACGCCACCGCCGCCGATTCCGCGCGTTCCGCCGTCACCACGCGAACCCCGTTCGAGAGCTTATCCTCGACGATCTTCATGAGGCCTCCTGGACGGGAAAAGAGCAGGCCTTTCCCGCTTTATTTTATTTATTGGTGCCGGAGAGAGGACTTGAACCTCCACGGGCCGAAGCCCACTAGAACCTGAATCTAGCGCGTCTACCAGTTCCGCCACTCCGGCGAGAAGATTGGTAGTCATTCCCTATATCGGGGGGCGGATGCGTTGTCAAGGATTCAAGTCGATGAATAAAACTATCTCGTCATTTGATATAGTTCGAGGAAGGCAAGACGACCTCGAACCTGAATCCGGCAAAGGTGTGGAAAGACATGCGCAAAATGACGCTCTATACGCGAGGCGAATGCCATCTGTGCGACGAGGCGAAAGCGGCGGTGACGCGGCACTTCCCGGGCCTTGCGATCGAAGAGGTCGACGTGGATACCGACCCCGAGCTAGTCCGCCTGTACGGCGAGGAGGTGCCCGTCGGCTATCTGGGGGAAACGAAGGTCTTCAAATACCACCTGGACGCCAAGCGATTGCGTCGCCTGCTCGATGAAACAGATTCAAAAGCATGAACCTGCTCGCTTTTTACGGATTCATCACCGTCATCTCGCTTAGCGGCGTCATGTCGCCGGGTCCTCTCACGGCATTCCTCATCGCGCGCGGCAGGCAAAGCCCGTGGGCCGGAATCTGGGTCACTCTCGGCCACGCTCTGGCCGAAGTCCCGCTCATCATCGCGCTGTACGCCGGGCTTCAGCCATTCATTGAAATCCAGGGGATACGCGAAGGCGTCTCTTTGCTGGGCGGCGGCGTCCTCATCTACCTGGGGAGCGGCGTGTTCCGGAGTTTCCGGGCCGCCGCGCCTGAACAAAAAAGCGTTCTGCAGTGCAACTCACTCACCGGCGGCATATTGCTCACGCTTCTGAATCCCTACTGGATATTGTGGTGGCTCACCATCGGCGCGAGCCTCATCGCCCGAACGAGTGAATTCGGATGGCTGGCCGGCCTCGTGGGGATGACCGTCGTTCACCTGCTGGCGGATGCCGCCTGGGCCGTTTTTGTCACGTGGTCGTCGAACCAGGGGAGCCGCATGATCGGTGAAACCGGATGGATGAGAATCGAGCAGGGCTGCGCGTGGGTGATGCTCGGCTTCGGGGTGTTCTTCGTATACGACGGGCTGATGGGGGTTCTCGCCTAGGGGCTCAACTTTTCTCGCCCGTTTTCGATATCCAAATGAATCTGCCGGACGAGTTCTTCGGGGCCCGAGAATTTCTTCTCCTCCCGCAGGCGGGAGACGAACTCCACCCGAATGGATTTTCCGTAAAGGTCCCCTTCCCAGTCCAGCAAATGGGTTTCGAGAGTCACTTCCCTTTTAT
>WTGD01000215.1 GCA_011523725.1 Nitrospinota bacterium | reverse complement strand
GGGGAAATATCAACCTCACCCCGCGGCGCCGCGGGGTGAGGTTGATATTTCCCCTCTGGGGGTTGTTGAAAAGGCCCCGAAGCGGTGGGGGTGTGATGGTTTTGTAGGGACAGGTCGCGACCTGTCCCTACGGGTTCGTTAAGTTCCCGGGGTTTCCGTAGGGGCGGGCCTCCGTGCCCGCCCGACTGCTCTTTTCGGCAGCCCGCCTCGTGTAGGGTCGGACATATATGTCCGACATATCATGCGACCCGGGTTTTTCACGCCTCCCGCGAACGGGCCGCATGATATGCGGCCCCTACAAAACGAGGTGATATTCCGCTTTAAGGGAGCGGCTCCTTCTTGGATTTCTCCTCCTTTGGGAGGAGATTGAGGCCGCGCGCCGTGAGTCCCACCCATTTCTCGATTCTCTCCGTGCGGTTCTCCAGCTTCCCGATGCGGCTCTCGACCTTCACAATACGATTCTCTACTCTCGCCAGACGAGTCTCCACTTTCACCATACGGTTCTCGATCCCCGTCATACGGTTCTCGATCCCTGTCATGCGCGTTTCCAGCCTGGTCATACGTGTTTCCAGCCCCGTCATGCGCATCTCGATTCCATCCAGCCGCCCTTCGATTCTTCCAATCTGCTGGCGGAGAGCGCCAATCTGCTGGTGTATCTCTCCTATTTGACCGTTGACGAACAGAAAGGCCATGACAGTCGTCAGCATGACGCCCAGAAACCCGATCCACGTGTCTTTCATGCGAATCCTCCCTGGGTCCTGGGGTATGTGTCAGTCCTCGCGCCCGCGCTGGCGGGGATCAAGAAATAATATCGCAATTCTGGAATCAGCGGTCAACATTCCGCTTTTTGGGTGCATTTCACACCATAACGCCCTCCCTGTTGCGGCTTGTTAATGGCTGTGCCCGCTCCTCCTACTCCCCCTCTTTCGGTGGGATGATGGGCAGCAGCAGGTAGGGGTCGCGCCCGCCGCCTGCGTGCAGGGTCACCTTGTTGTCGAAGACCGCGGGCGGGCGGTCGTCGGGGTCGTTGTGCGTCATGCCGCCCGTGCCCTTCGTGGAGTAGTGGAACTGCTTTCCGAACTCGCTCAGCTCGCCCGTGTACTCGTAGTCCTTCCCGCGCACGGTGAACGCCACCCGCCAGCCGGCGGGCACGACGATGCACGAGGTGACGATCTCCACGTCGCACTCATACACTTCGCCCGGCGTGAGCTTCTCCGCCTTGTCGTGCGGATGGTAGGGCCGGTAGAAGGTGCTCCTCTCCGGGTCCAGCGCGCGGTGCGAGACGCGCAGCCAGCCGTTCGCTATCGGCGTGTGCGGGTCGGTGGAGCCCATGAAGGTGAGTTCCTTTCCCTCGGGGTCGAACACGCGCACGATGAGGAAGAGGTCGGCGTCTTCAGTGGATGAGGAGACGAAGAGCTTGGCCGCCATCGGCCCCGTGATCTCGGTATCTTCTTCCATCGGGGGCATCCAGAACGTCACGCCGTCCCCCATGCCGTCGTATTCGAGGCTTGCTTCCTGCGCAACGGGTTCAGTGCGGAGCGCCTCGTTCTCCAGATCCAGATAGAACTTCGTCCACTGCGTGCGCGCCAGGGGCCATTCGTTCTCGTAGCGATGAACGAACTTCGGCCCCGGGTGGCGGACGTTCAGAGCCACGCGCGGGGTTTTCTCCCAGCCGTTGTCGATCCCTTTCAGGAAATGATCGAAGAAGCGCTTCTGGAGGTCCAGCCCGTAGGCGCTCGAGAACAGCGACCAGTGCGAGTCCCCGTGCGCTTCGAGCCATTTCTGCTCCGAGGGCGACTCGATGTAGCCGTTGAAGTTCCCGCGCGGGTGGATGCCCTGCCCGCCCCAGTTGGCGCAGGTGAGGAGCGGGAGCGTAACCTTCGAGAGGTCGCCGGAGCGCTCCCGGTGCCAAGGGCCGTCGAAGGGATGTTTCTTGAGTTCCTCGAAGGCGTTCACGCGATTTGCCGCGAGTTCCTCCTCGCTAAGCGTGATGGAACCCGCGACGGATTCTCCCGTCACGGGGTGTTTTCTCGCGTTCTCGCCGCGCCCGTACTGGACGTTCATCACCTGGACTTTCGACCACTGCTCCTGGAACTGGCTCAGGATGCCCCCGTGGTAGCCCGAATCGCGGTAGGTGTCGTTGCCGCCCTCCCAGGGGATGATGGCGGTCAAGTGCGGGGGTTTCCGGCCCGCGATGCGCCACTGGTTACGCGCGTAGTAGGAGATGCCCAGCATCCCCACCTTTCCGTTGCTCCACTCCTGTACGCCCGCCCACTCGATGCACTCGTAGAGGTCGTCTATCTCACGCGGCGAGTTGGGCGCCATGAAGCCGGGGGACCAGCCGGCGCCCCGCGAGTCCACGCGGATGCAGACGTAGCCGTGGGGAATCCAGCATTCGGGGTCCGTCACCTCCCAGTTCTGGTACTTGTTGGTGGACATCTCGAGGATTTCGGGATAATCCGCCACCATCTTGTTCCACTGGTGGTGATAGCCCTCCTGGTAGGCCACTCCCTTGGCGTAGATGCCGTAGGTCAGGATGACGGGGTATTTCCCCTCCTGGATGGGCCGGAACACGTCGGCTCGAAGCACGAGGCCGTCGTCCATCTCGATGGGTTGGTGCCAGGTGATCCGCATTCCGTCGCGGTCTTCTGTTCTCGTGTTCACTTGGGGGGCCTCACTCATGCGTGGTTCCTTTCAATAGGGAATGATATCGAGTTCTTGTTTTTCCGTTTCTCGGTGCCTGCGTTTGAAAATCAGATACTACAATTGACGACATCTTTTTTCTGCTTGTTTTTTTTCAGTCCTCTTTGAGGGGGTTGTTGAAAAAGCCCTCCTCGTTCGGTCGAACCCTCATTCATCAATCGGGTTCGACTTCCCTCATCGGTCGGAATCGATCACCGTCGTCATTCCGGCGAATGCCGGAATCCAGAGTAGACGCGGATACCGAATCGCAGAACGGCAAAGAAAACCGATAAAGCAAAAAGTCAAATACAAAAGCAAAGTCACTGGATTCCGGCATGCGCCGGAATGACGATCAAAAGCGCATTCACCCGTAGGGGCGGCCCCCCGTGGCCGCCCGTCCATCGTAATCACTCCGAAATCGGACAGGCACAGGGGCCTGTCCCTACGAACCCCCAACCCCCCTTATCAGGGGGGCTTTTTCATCGGGCATTCCCCTCGGGATGCCCGACCCCTCAAGGGGGAATGATTCCATCATTCGCTTTCCGATCCGGGCCCGGAACCTGCTGCCGGGTTATGGACAATTCCCCTGCGCCTAGACGCTGACGGACTCGCCCGGCTCCAGGACGATTATCTCAGGCGAAAGACCTCGCGCCGCGACCTCTTCCGCGAACTGCTCGGGCGTGTCCGTGAGGGGCGGGAAGGTCGAGTGGTGGATGGGCACGACCCGGCTCGCGCCCAGAAGCTCCACGGCCAAGGCCGCCTCGCGCGGGTCCATCGTGAAGCGGCTGCCGATGGGCAGGAGGCAGAGGTCGGGCGCATACAGATCGCCGATGATCTTCATGTCGCCGAAAACGGCGGTATCCCCCGCGTGGTAGACCTTTTTCCCGTCCTCGAAGGTCATGACGAGACCGGCGGGCTCGCCCGCGTATATGCCCGGCTCGTTGTAGCTCGAACTGTGCATGGCGTGGGTCAAGGTGACGCCGATGCCGCCGAAATCCACCGTGCCGCCCTTGCCCATCGCGCCCGCGTGCTCCTCGGCGAATCCCTCGTTCTGGGCGATGAGGTTTACCAGTTCATAAGGGCCCGCCACCGGGCATCCGCCCTGGCCGTATACGTCCATGACGGCGGCGATGTGGTCGAAGTGGCCGTGGGTCAGGGCGATCAGGTCCGCTTTCTGCGGGCTGGCGTGTTCTTCGGGGCAGCGCGGGTTCCCCTCGAGCCAGGGGTCGATGTAGAAGCTCTTGCCGCCGCCGGACCGGCCGACGAAAGTGGAATGTCCCAGATATGTAAGCGTTGCGCCCATGATGATCCTCCGTATCGGTTTTCGGGTTTCGGCATCCGCCGCAAGCGGGCTTCTTTTGCGGCGTCGGTTTGTGTTCCAATGTCATGTGAATCGGATGTCCGTTTCGGCGCATTATAGTCCCGAAAATTTTTCGGCGAAAGAGTTTCAGGGGGTTTCGCCGCAAGCGCGGTTTGAGAGGCCGGGCGTCCCGGGGGGAATGCCCGATGAAAAAGTTCTGATTTCGTGATTCGTTGTATGGAGCCGAACGGGACCATCTTCATGGGAGCGCTGCCAACCGTAGGGGCGGTTCGCGAACCGCCCCTGCAGCTGAACGCGAGGGGAGGGGAGCCGTGAAGACGAGGCCGATGAGGGTCGAAGACGTCGATCAGGTGCATGCCATCGAGCGCCTCTCCTTTCCGCTTCCGTGGTCGAGAGAGAGTTTCATCCGCGAGATTTGCGAGATCGACAACTCCCGTCTCCTCGTCGTGACGGGGGATGAAGACCGCGCAGGCTCCCCCGAAGACTCGAAATGCGAAGTGATGGGCTACGCCTGCTGGTGGGAGGTGGTGGATGAGTGCCACATCACGAATTTCGCCGTCGCGCCTGAGCATCGGCGCAAGGGGGTGGGTGGTTTTCTTCTCGAAAAAATTCTCGAGGACGCCAGGGCCAGGGGCCTCGTTCGCGCCACCCTGGAGGTGCGCCTCGGCAACGCCGCCGCCATCGCCCTGTATGAGAAGCGGGGATTCACGGCGGCGGCCATGCGACCGCGCTATTACCCCGACAACCGCGAGGACGCCCTGGTGATGTGGAAAGAGAGAATCTGAACCGGCGCTTAAATTTCAGGTGACAAACGCATTGTTATTTGCTAGATTATGCGCGTTGCGGCATAATTTCGAGTAGCACCCGTCCGTTGAGACTCAAGTTTTCATGATTTCCTTCACGTTTCCCGATGTCGTCATCGCCGTCATCGTCGGCGGTTTTCTCATTCGCGGCTGCGTGCGCGGTTTTTTCCGCGAGACGTTCTCCGTGGTCGCGCTCGGAATCGCGATTCTCGTCACCATGCAGTTCAGCGACCTCGCGCGCTCCTACCTCTCCTACTTCCCGGGTGAGAGCGGCCGGCTCGATTCGCTCGCCAAGCCGCTCCTCTTCCTGGGCGTATGGGTGATCGCCGCCTTGTTCTTCCGCATGATGTTCCGCGTTTTGTCGATCGCCACGCCCGGGCTGTTCTCCCGGCTCGGTGGCGGCCTCATCGGGTGCGCCAAGGGCGCCTTCTTCGTCGGTCTCATATTGCTGGCTTTCGATGCCCATGCGCCGGGCTTTTCCCCCGCCAGCGGCGGCGGACATACCCTCCTGCCCTACATGCGGGGGGTGAGCGCCTACGTCCAAAGGCTCGAGATGGTGGACATCGGGGAGAGCCTCGACGCCGCGAGGGAGAAACTCGGCGACAAACTCGACGCGGCCAAGGAGGGCGCCGGCGCGGTGAAGGAAAAGCTGGGCGGCATGACGGGTGGCAAGGGTGAGGAGAGCGGTGAGGTCGAAACGCGGGAGATGAGGAGGTAGGGGGGAGAAATAAGGCTTATCCTTATCTGCGCATATTTTCTGCCATCGGTCGATGTAATCTTGCATTGATATATGTAAGTTTATACTGAATTTAGCCGGTTTATATATCCCGCATAATTCAACGAAGATACGCATAATCCCTTCTCGCTTGACGAGAGAAACACAATTCCCATATCTTATATGATTGTAATAACCAACATATAACATTTATATGATGGATATTTTAGACATGAAAAGCAGAAGCAGGATTACAAGGACGTCGCCGTCCGCCGTCGAGGACGCCATCAGGCGTCTGGGCCGCAACATCCGAACGGCGCGTCTGCGCCGGAGGCTTCGCATCGAGGACGTGGCGAACCGCATCGGCGCTTCGCGCTTCACGGTTGCAGACGTCGAGAAGGGGAAACCCGGCACTTCGATGGCCGCCTACGCGGGCGCGCTGTGGGCGCTCGGCCTGCTGGAGGGGATGAACGAGGTGGCCGATCCCGATGGGGATGAGGAGGGCAAGACGCTCGAGATCGCCAGAAGCCCCGGGCAGGCGCCTCGCCGCAGAAGGCTCGATAATGACTTCTGAGGGCGATTGCTTCGTCTATATCGTCCTCCCCGGAGAGACAGAGTTCGTGACGGCGGGTCGCTTCCGCGTGGAGCGGACGCGGGATGGCGCGCCCCTCGGGCGATTCGTCTACGGACGCAGTTACCTCGAACGTGATGACGCCGTGGAACTCGACCCGGTCGAGTTGCGCCTCGCCGAGCGTGAATATGAGACGGCGCGCATGAGCGGATTTTTTGGGACCATACGCGACGCCATGCCGGATTATTGGGGACGCCTCGTCATCGAAAGAAACTGTGGCCAAACCGAACTCGGGGAGTTCGATTATCTGATGCAAGGCCTCGATGACCGCGCGGGCGCGCTCGGCTTCGGGTTCGAAGTCGAGCCGTCGCCGCCGCGCCTCCGTTTCAATCGCACGCTCGAACTCGGCCGTCTCCAGGCCGCAGCGGATGCCATCGTCGCCGACGAACCCGAACGCGCAGGCTCGGCCCTCGCGCAAACCGAAGAGTTGCTGCTGGTGGGAACGTCGATGGGCGGCGCGCGGCCCAAGGTCGTGGTGGAGGACGAAGGCGCGCTGTGGGTGGCCAAGTTCGGTCGGCTGGACGACCGCTGGAACCACCCGCGCGTCGAACATGCGTTGCTGCTTCTGGCGAAAGCATGCGGTATTGACGCCGCCGAGAGCCGTGTGGAGAGCGTCGGCGGGCGCGACGTGCTGCTCGTGCGTCGTTTCGACCGGGAACGGAGCGGGGAAGGCTACCTGCGCCACCGGATGGTCAGCGCTCTCACCCTGCTTCAATCGGAAGACAGTCCCGTCGCGCGGGGCCGATGGTCCTATCTCCTGCTCGCCGATGAGGTTCGGCGCGCGAGCACGCGTCCCGAAGAAGACCTGCATGAGTTGTTCGCGCGCATGTGCTTCAACGCGGCGGTTTCGAATCTCGACGATCACCCGCGCAACCACGCGATGCTCGCCGAAGGGGCGCGGTGGCGTCTTAGCCCAGCCTACGACCTGACGCCGATGCCGGTCGTCGCGCTTGAGCGGCGCGATCTGGCGATGGCGTGCGGCCCGGCGGGCCGTCTGGCCAACAAGGCGAACCTCATCGGCGCGGCGGGTCGCTTTTTGCTTCGCGATGAGGAGGCGGAGTCTATCTTCTCGCGCATTGTCGA
Organism: Nitrospinota bacterium; assembly: GCA_011523725.1. Lineage (GTDB taxonomy): Bacteria > UBA8248 > UBA8248 > UBA8248 > UBA8248 > Bin107. The sequence goes on along the minus strand of WTGD01000215.1, from coordinate 3,716 downwards.
TACCGTCCGCGCTTCATGGCGAGAGACGATGCGCCGCGCCGACGTGAGTGAGCGTGACTGCGAGGCTATCCGCAGCGCATTCCTTTATGACGGCCTGTTCTTCGAGACGGGAGTCGAGGATATGTAAGAGCGGCGTGAGCGGGGAGTGAGAAGTTCGTGTCGAGGAGGCAGGATTATCTCTATGTGGAGAGGTTCATGGCGGATGCGTTAGAGAAACTTGAGGTTGTAAGGAAAGATGGCAGTGAGCGCTTTCGCACAGGTGGTTCCGACCTGGGTTTCAACTTACTTGATTACTGGCGATGGTCGACCTCCGATCTGGTCGGCAACACTGCCCGAGGGATTCTGGCGGAATACATCATTGCCAACGCCCTCGGAATACCGACGGATGAAGAAGTTCGCGACGCGTGGGCGCCGTTCGATCTCGAAACGCTGGATGGGGTAAAGATAGAGGTCAAATCCGCGGCGTATGTCCAGAGTTGGGAGCAGAAGCGCGTTTCGCGGATTAGCTTCGGGACGCCCAGGACGCGCGCATGGGACCCAGAAAGCGGCAGCTTGCGTTCCGAACCCAAACGCCACGCCGATGTCTACGTGTTCGCGCTCTTTGCGCAACGGGAAGCGCCGCTCGATCCGCTCGACCTCGATCAGTGGAAGTTCTACGCGCTATCCGCCAGGAAGCTGGATGATCGCAAGTCGATTTCGTTGTCCGCGCTGGAAGAACTCGCTTCGCCCGTACCTTGGTGCGAACTTGCCGACGTCGTGAAAAAGGCTGCGGGGCGAGATTGAGATTTTTGAGGTTGCCTCTGAGAGGCGAACTCTGAAAATCGCAATCCCTTCCTTATCGGGGTTGATGAAAAAGTCCCGGGAAGCAATTTTGAGTTGCGCCCACGCTTTTGAATTTCACTCCCCCCTTGAGGGGGAGTCGAAGAGGCCGAGCGGTTTGTGCGAAGGCCGATTCGGTGGGGGGAGCTTTTTCTGTGGCATGTCCCCCCACCAACTCGCCTGCGGGCTTCGCCCTTGCCTCGTTGACTCCCCCTCAAGGGGGGAGTGAAATTCGGTGTGCTCGTTTTGTGGACTTTTTCAACAACCCTTCATCGGTCGGGTTTGACCCCCTCAACACCCCATCACCCGCACATGCCCCCGCTCACCGTATTCGAGCAGTGGCGCGCCTTCGGCAATCCAGATCACCGCACAGGTATCAAGAAGAAAAGCGGTCAGCGCGGACTATCGCGCGGCATCCCATTCTTCATTGACGGGAGAGGTCAAGTCCGTGCCCGGCGTAATCGTCACCGTGCCTTTGAGCGCGCCGTAAATGCGCGAGAAATAATCCGCAACCGCATCGTCCATCTCTTCAAGCGTTTTTGGGGTGCCATCATATTTGAGTGCGCCGGACAGCCGGGCGAGGGGCCGCATAGGGATGATCCGCACTTCATCGCCCTGAATGAGATAGCGCACGCGGTCGCCGGGTTTCACGCCAAGGGCTTCGCGTACGGGCTTGGGCAGCGTCGTCCGGCCCTTCGAGGTAATCCTGGATTCGACCATCTCATGCTCTCCCTTTTCCCTCGCTAGATTTTATCATGCCTTACCTGTGGGGCTGTTGAAAAAGCCCCTTCTCGTTCGGAATCAGCAACCGCCGTCATTCCGGCGAAAGCCGGAATCCATTCTCAAGCGGAATGACGATACGCCGGCTTTTCATTTCCCCCGTCATTGGCGGGAATCAATCGGAAAATAAAAGACAAAGGCGAAACCAAATGGATTCCGGCTCAAGGCCGGAATGACGATCAAAACCGATCCGCCTCATGGGGACAGGTCGCGACCTCGGGCAGGCACAGGGGCCTCAGACAACCATAGGGGGTTGTCCGCGCTGGAAGAACTCGCTTCGCCCGTGCCTTGGCGCGAACTTGCCGACGCCGTGAGAGAGGCTGCCGGGAGAGACTGATGCCCGCCTGAGCCTGCGCGCTTGCGATCACCATCCTGCCGATCGGCGGCGGTCAGGCTTCGCGCGACTGCTTTCGGGCCACGAATTCTTCTATCGTTCCGCCTTTGGCGGGGCCGTCGAAAAAGATGTTGGGACTTTCGAACGTCGACAGTATCAACGCGCCGTTGGGCGCTGTCGCGACATGGCGGCTGCCGGCCGGCCGCCAGACATACTGGCCCGGCCCGCAGACGCCATCATCGTCCTCGAGCGAACCCTCAAGAACATAGCTCTGCTCCAGTCCGGTATGCTCGTGATCGGGAATCGTGGCGCCCGGCTCCATCTTCGCCAGCATGGTCAGGACGCCACCGTTCTCGTCCTGCAGGAGAATCTTGACCGAGACGCCCTCGAGCGGCGATGGCCGCCATTCCAGGGAGTCGACGTCGACATAGCGCGACGCGAGCTCCTCGATGCCGTCATGGGCATCGGTGTTCGGTGTTTGCATGACCTTTCCTCCCAAATGGTCCCGCCGATATCGAAGATACCGGCAGCGGAACATGTCAACGAACGCCATGTGCTGGTTGAAGCATTTATGGGCCGGAACCCTTGAAACGACCGGGGTCCCGTCCATTTCTATCCCTTCCACTTTTTCACTTTACTGAATCTGCCTTTATTCGTGATCCGCGTCAAACAGGTTTATCCTTCCAGGTAAAAATCGCGGGCTCATCAAAAAGTGGGGGTCCTCTCAAATTCATCTCCTGTAATGAACGCATCCATCAGGAAATCAGGAAGGGACCGTCAAGTGCCGGTATGACGGGAGTGATCGATTCCGACCGAGGAGGACAATCGAAAACCCCCTTGAGGGGGAGGGAATCCCGATCATCGAATTGTTCTCCGTAGGGACAACCCCTCCTCGGGGTTGTCTTGCCCTCCGTGGTTGTCCATTTGCAGGATGGTCACAATCAGGACAGGCACGGAGGCCTCGGACAGGCGAAGGGCCTGTCCGCTACAAAACCATTGCGCCGCTGACTGGCAGGATACATGCGCCCCACGCCCCACATTCCATGAAACGCAAAGGGCCGGCGGGCCACAACAGGCTTTTTCAACAGCCCCTCATCGGGCCTCCTTGCTCAATCGATAGCGAAATGTCAGGGTGCGGGGGCGTAGGTGAGCCGAACCCCGCTATGCCAGACTGCGCGGGTGAGCGGCGGGGGGACGCGCCACCGGAGGGTCTTCAGGGAGGCGGCCATGGCGGGCTTCAAGGAGGTTTCGATCGAGGCGCTGTTTCGGGTGGACGGCGACAGCGCGCTGGTCACCGGGGCGGGCGGCGGGCTGGGACGAATCGCCGCGATAGCGCTTGCAGGTGCTGGGGCGCACGTCGCGGTCACCGATATCGACGCGGCGGCGGCCGGGCGGGTCGCGGCGGAGATCCGCGAAGCCGGCGGGACCGCCGCGTCCTGGCGCCTCGACGTGGCCGACCGAAAGCGTATCGACACCGTGATCGACGAGGCGGCCGAGCGGTTCGGCGGGCTTCACATCCTGATCAACAATGCGGGCATCATACGGCCCGGAGCGGCCGAGTCGTTTCCCGACGAGGACTGGGACGAGGTGGTCGAGGTCAACATGACCGCCCCGTTCGTCTGCGCGCGCCGGGCGGCGAAGCACATGCTGGCCCGGGGGGAGGGGCGGATCGTCTCGATCGCCTCGATCATGGGGTTCCGGGCGAACGCGATGGTCCCCCACATCCCCTATCAGGCGACCAAGGGGGCGATCGTCAACATGACCCGCTCGCTCGCCGTCGAGT
>WTGD01000309.1 GCA_011523725.1 Nitrospinota bacterium | reverse complement strand
GTGAAAGGGGAACCCCATAAAGGCACCCCCCCTACCCCCCTTGTCAGGGGGGTATAAAAAGGCGATGCGTTCCCGCCGGCCAGAGGGGGTTTTGCTTTTTCTTGCCCCCCTGTCAAGGGGGGTAGGGGGGGTTGTTTTTCCCCCGCCTCAATCGGTTTGATCACGCATTTCCCCGCAATTGCGCGTCGCGCCGAATCCGCGCGCGCGTTCAGAATACACCACGGGCCGCGCCCCGAGAAAGGGCCGGTTTCGGGCGGCCTGGAATTACCCGATGGATGAGAAGCTCAGCAGGTCCCGCCCGGCGCATCGTTTCAGAAACGGGAGAAAGCAATGAGACGAATCAGCCTTCTTCAGAGATTCCCGAAGACTCCCGGCGCCCGGCCACAGCATCCACGGCGGCGTCTCTCGTCCGGCGCGCTTCGTCGGCCGGAGATTCCCGGCGCCCGCCCGGCACGACCGGGAGCGCCTCCGCCGGGGACTCGGGAATTTCCGAAAAATTCGATAAATATCGCTAAATTCACGGGGTTTTTCGATAAATTCCTGAGAGGGATTATCGAGATAACTATTTATAATACAACTCGTTACTTTCAAATCTTAGCGCATCATACTCATATCCGGCGACAAAAAAGTTTTTCGGCCGCACCCGCATTTCCCCGCAACTGCCCGCATTTGCTCCCGGCGCAGGCGCCCCTACAGCGCGCCCGCGAAGGCCTCGCCCGCCAGCAGGCGGCCGAGCTTCAGGCGCGTGGTGTCGTTCAGCCCGTCGATGTGGTAGCACATCATCGCGTCGCGCAGGTGGCGCTCCGCCGGGTGGGTGTCCATGTAGCCGTTGCCGCCGAAGATGTTCATCGCCCTGGTGCAGACCTGGGGCGCAATTTCCGAGGCGAACAGGGCGGCGCGCATGCCCTGCTTGTGGTCGTACTCGTCGTCCCCCGCCGTATCCGCGTGCCAGGCGGCGTGCCAGACGGTGTCCCGCGCGACGGTGATGCTCACGTACATGTCGGCGAGAATCTCGCGAATCCGCGCGTGCTCGATGATGGGCCTGCCGCCCTGGACGCGATTTCTGGCGTAGGTCATGGCGTCCTCGAAGGCGGCGCGCGCGATGCCGACGCCGAAGGTGGCCGTGGTCGGCGAGTGGCGCGAGAAGACGCGGGCCATGTAGGGCAGGCCGCCGTCCACCTCGCTGAGCCGCCATTTCTCGGGCACTTCGGCGTTCTCGTAGATCATTTCGGCGTTCATCAGAAGGCGCGCGCCGAGCTTCCCGTGGACGACCCCGCGCCGGAAGCCGGGTATCTCGTCCGTCATGATGAACATGGTGGCGCCCTCGTTCACGGGGACGTTCGGGTTGGTTCTCGCCACGATGAAATTGATGTTGCTCATCGCCGCGCAGGCGATGAAGTGCTTCTTGCCGTTCAGTATCCAGTTATCGCCCTGCCGGACGGCGGAGAGCTGCGCGCCCCCGTCGACGTTCGTGGCGGGCATGATGTTGTCCGTGCCCGCCTGGGGCTCCGTCATGCCGATGGCCATCGTGGAGGTGTCCACGTCCATGTAGCGGGGCAGGAATTCCGCGCGCTGCTCCTCGGTGGTGAAGTGGCAGAGCATCTTGGCGAGCTTCCAGTTCTGGTGGATGACGGAGGCGAAGCCCGCCTCGCCCTGGAAAAGCTCCTCCAGCAGGACCACGTGCGCGAATATCCCGAAACCCTCCCCGCCCATCTCCCTGGGCGTCGTGAGCGTCCGGATGCCCGCCGCGGAGGCCTTCTTCAAGGCATCCATGGGAAACGGATTCGCCGGGTCAATCCCGTTTTGGCGATCCCACTCGGCCGCATAAGGCCTTATTTCGTTTTTCGCGAATTCGGCGACTTTTCCCTGCCAGGCTTTCAGTTCGTCGTCCAGAATGTAATCCACCATGTCGGTTCCTCCGCATGAAGGTTCACGAACCCGGTTATCGCTTCGACTCCCGCCCCGAAGCGTTCTTTGTTCGATACAGCCGAATCAATTCCGAATCCCGCGCCCGCGCCGCCTCTCGGGCCGATTCCTCCGTCCATTTGTAAAACCCCTCGCCGCTCTTGATG
>WTGD01000138.1 GCA_011523725.1 Nitrospinota bacterium | reverse complement strand
GGCGGATTTTGACCTCTTTCGCCGCATCGGCCGGCAGGGCGACGCCGCCCGGAAGGTTGTAGTAATGGACCGGTACACGGAATTCCTCCTCCACCTTGCTTTCGAGTTGCGGGAAGAAGTTCTGCGGATTCTGGTTCTCCTGCCCGCCGAGCGACCAGAGGAAGATGACGGCGGCCAGGGCGGCGAGCTTGGGCCGCCAGTTCACGAAAACGTGGCGGAGCGAGATGCGCCCTTTCGTCTGTCCCGCCTCGCGGGCCGCGCGCAGCCGCGTAGTGAGCCAGGAGGCGAGTTCATCCTCGTTTTCCATCGCCTTGATGAGGCCGCCCTCCACGCAGATGATCTCTCCGCGTTCCTCGGAGATGACGATCGCCAGGGCGTCGCAGCGCTCCGTGATGCCCACCGCCGCCCGGTGGCGCGTGCCGAACTCGGATGGCAGGGCGTGGTTCTCGGAAAGGGGCAAAACGCATCCCGCACGCGAGACCTTGTTCTCGCGAACGACGGCGGCGCCGTCGTGGTAGGGCGATCCCTTGAAGAAGATGGTTTCCAGCAGCGCCGGCTGGATGTCCGCCTCGATCTCCTCACCTGGACTTCTCAGCAGGGAGTCGGTCAAATCCCGGTGCTCCACGACGATGATGGCGCCCATGTGCTTCGCCGCGAGCGAAAAAGCGGATTGGGCGATGACGGCGACGTTCTCGTCCGGCAGGCGGATGCGCATTGCCCGGCGCAGCAGAATGGAGATTCTGCGCACCGGGTTGAGCTGAAAGAATATTTTCTGGATCTCGCCGTGGAAATTGATGAGAAACAATATGAGCACGGCGATCCAGATGGCCCAGAGCAGGAACGACGTCAGGTGCAGACCCGCTGTCTGGGAGACGAGATAGATGAGCCACACCGCGAACACGCGCACGAGAAGGCGCATCGCCTGGGTGCCCTTGAAGCGAATATAGACCTGGTAGAGCAGGAACCACATGATCCCGATGTCGAGCATATGGTTCCAGGAGAGGTTCTGGACGAAATTCAAGGCCGGTTGAGCAACGCCCCACATGAGATCAAGCCTCATCCGTGTTGTTCAAGGGGCGGTCTTTTTTGCTCGGCGAATCCAGGCATTTACTGGGTGGCGGGCGAAGAATCCAGAATTGGTAGACGCCGGGACCACCCGCATCGTCCGCAACTCCAGAATTTTCCGTAATTTACCGCATTTTCTTAAATTTTTCAATTAGCAAATTCAAAATTCCGCAAAAAAAGACGCCAAATACGCATTTCCCCGCATTTGCGCGGCCCGGTTTCGAGACCCCTTGCCCTAGATTGTCGCCGTTGCGCACGCCCCCCCTTTCACCGGGGCGGCGTTTCCGGCGCCTTGCCGGAGACCGAAACCATGAAGGACCAGCGAGAAAGGAGTCTCCCTTGAAAAGATGGATGAACCGCATTTGGGCGCGCGCGGAGGCGCGGAAGGATTCTCACCCTCTCAGGCTGCATGGCCGCCTCGTTCGCGCGGTGGCGAAAGAGGCGCAGCCGGCGGGCGAAGCCTGGGATTTCGACGTGCTGATCGCGCGCGCCGGCTACTCGCGGGACGGGGAGTGGTTCCTGCCCCGCGACGTGCTGCGCGAGGCCGCTCCCCTATTCGAGGGCGCGCAGGCGTTCGCGAACCACACCGCCTCGAGCGGCCCCGACATCAGGAACCTGGTCGGCTGGCACCGCGAAGTCCGCATGGGCGAGGAGGGGCTTTTGAGCACGTTTGCCGTTTCGCGCGCAGCAGCCTGGTTCCAGGCGCTGGCGCACGATGCGCTGGCGCGGGGTCTCGATGAGCCTTTCGGCTTTTCCTTCGACGTGCTCGCGCAGGCGGAGTTCCGCGAGGAGGCCGACGGGCTCGTTTTGCATTTCGAAAAAATTCTGGCGGTTCACTCCGTCGACGTCGTGCACAAGGGCAAGCTCGGGGGCGGGATTCTGGGTCTCGCCGCCAATCATTCCATTCAATCGGAGGTGAAGATGTTCGAAAAACTCGGAAAGAAACTCAAAAGCGTGGCGCCCGAGTCGGGCGAGAAACTCGGCGATGCCTGGACGCCGCAACAGTTCCTCGCGGCCTGTGAGGACGCGGGCCTCGAACTGGATCTGAAGAAAAAAGGGGAAGCCCCCGCGGAGGATGCAGCCGAAACCGGGGCTGCCGCGCGCAGGGTGCTCGCTCAGAAACTCGCGGACTCCGCACTTCCCGAAGCCGTTCAGGAGAAGATGCGCGCCCAGTTCGCCGAGGGGAGCTTCACGGAAGACGAGATCGAAGAGGCGATCCGGGTCGAGGCGGCCACGTTGGAAAAACTCACGGCGAGCGGCGCGCTGCGTGGCTTCGGCGCGAGTGCCGAGGTGATGCGCGACGAGGCGGATCGCAAGAAAGCGGCTCTCGACGGGCTTTGGAGTTCGCGTGAGGAGGTGGTCGACGGGGAGCGGCCCTACCGCTTCATGAGCGAGGCGTTTCAGGATTTCACGGGCCATCGCCTCACCCCCCGCCAGTTCTTCGCCGAGACGTTCCACTATCACCGCGCCGCCGAGGACTGGAACGGCGTGCGCCGTCTCTCCGCCTCCTTGCAGACGAGCACCTGGGGGGAGGCGTTCGGGGATTCGATCCGCCGCGCCATGCTGCGCGATTTCAGGGACGATCGGTTCCACCAGTGGAAGAAGATCGTCTCGGCCGTGGTTCCCGTCAAGGATTTCCGCACGAACCGCCGGGTGCGCGTCGGCGGCTACGGCGATCTGGAGACGGTCGCCGAGCAGGCCACCTATCCGGCGCTCGCCTCCCCGACGGATGAGGAGGTGACGTACGCCGTCTCGAAGCGCGGCGGCGTGGAGGACCTCACCTGGGAGATGATCCAGAACGACGACATGGGCGCGATTCGCATGATCCCCCAGCGTCTCGCCCGCGCGGCCCAGCGCACCCTGAACAGCTTCGTTTTCGATTTCCTGGCCTCCAACGCCGACATCTATGATGGGGACGCGCTGTTCCACGCCGATCACGGCAACACCTCCGCGAACGAGCTCACCTACGATAACGCCGTCGCCGCCATCAAGGCGATGGGCCAGCAGACGTTTTACGGGGAAGAGGGGGTCGAGGTGGCGGCGCAGGCGCGGCCCAAATATCTCGTCCATCCCACGGAACTGCTCGAAGAGGCGTTCGAGGTCACCCAGTCGCCCGTCAAGGTCGTCGAGGGCGGGAATTCCACGCAGCCGAGCGTCATCAACCGCCTGGGCGTGGAACCCTTGTGGGTGCCCGAACTCGCGGACGCGAACGATTGGTACATGATCGCCGACCCCGGCCTCATGGACACCATCGAGATCGGCTTCATGGACGACATGCGCGAGCCCGAACTGTTCATCGAGGACAACCCCTCCGCCGGCAGCGGATTCAGCGCGGACAAGATTCGCTACAAGATCAGACACGTCTACGGCGGCGCCGTCTTGGACTTTCGCGGCTTCTACCGCGGCGCGCCCGCGTAGCCGCGCGGCGTTTGCCCATCAGAGGAGAAGCCATGTCCGACAGGCGAACCCACACCATTGTTCTCGCTCCTCCCGCGGCCCGTGCCGCCGCGGGAGGCAGCACGGCGTTCGAGGTGAGCCGCTTCACCGAGGCGCTCTTGTTCATCGACGTGACGGCGGTATCGGGCGTCACGCCCAAGCTCGACTTCGAGGTGCAGACCGGGCCGGCGGCCGATGAGACGGCTTTCGTCCACACCAAATCTTCAGAAATCACCTCAGCCGGCAAAACCCTCGTCAAGCTCGCGAACATCGGCCCCTGGCTCAGGCTCGCGTGGTCTGTGGACGGGGAGGAGGCTTCGTTCAACTTCGAGGCCAGGCTCACGCTCAAGACTTGAGTCCGCCCGGGTGGGCTGAGCGAGTCAAAGGAGAAATGCGGAAATGGCAAGCAGACAGACGATCATCAAGGAGGTGAAGGTCCTGTTGAAGGCGGGCGCACTGCCCCGGGAGTTCGGGGTCGAGGAGGCGGATTTCGCCGACCTGGTGAACGCCGCGCTCGCGCGCTACAGCAAGGACAGGCCGCTCGTCTCGTTCGCCGATTACGCGGGCGACAGCGAGGCGTTCGATTTCCCCCTGCCCGAGGACTGGGACGATTCCCTCTCCTTCATCCGGGCGGTGGAATATCCCCAGGGGGAGAGAAAGCCCTCCTACCTGCGGAGGAGCGCCTGGATCATCTATGCGAAAGGAACCCCGGCGGCGAGGTTCAGGCTCATGTACTTCGTCCCTCAAATGGGCCGGACGCTCCGCCTGTTCTACACGATCAAGCACACGGCAGACGACGCGCGCACGAGCGTTCCCGAAAACGATCTGGGCGCCGTGGCCTGGCTGGCCGCCGCGGAGGGCTGCCACCTCCTGGCCCGCCGCTTCGCCCAGTCCTCGGCCCCGACCCTCGCGGCGGATTCGGTGGACTACCGGAGCAAGTCATCGGAATACACGCGCCTGGGCCGGGAACTCGAGCGCAAATACCAGAACCATCTCGGCCGCCAGGAAGGCGAAGTGGCGGACCCCGCGGGCGCGTCTCTCGACTGGGACGCGCTCCTCTCCCTGGCGCGCGGCGAGTACTTCACGCACGGCGCGTCCGGGGATCGCTAGGAGAAGAGGCGAAATGCTTCGTCGATATGTAACGCTTGAAGAATTACCAGAGGCGCCGGCTATCGCGTGGGAGAGGGTTTTTCACCTTGCGCACGAGGCGATGGCCGAGATCACCGGAATGCTCAGGCGCGAGGTGATGACGCGAACGCCCGTCGGCGCAAGCGGAAACCTCAGGGGCAGTATTTTCACCGAAATCAAAGGAGAGAACCCAGGCGTGTTGCGCGGCGTGGTCGCCTCGCGCGTCCCTTACGCGGGGTACGTGGAATTCGGACGCCGGGCGGGTGGCAGAATGCCGCCCTGGCGGGAGGGTACGTCTCTGTATCGCTGGGTGGCCCACAAACTGGGGCCGCCTGACGGGTCTACCGAGAGCGTGTCTTTCCTCGTTGCTCGATCAATCGCGCGGCGCGGGATAAAGGGACGCCGCATGTTCGCGCAGGCCTTCGAGGATAACCAGCGCCGGATCGATGGGCGCATTCGTGAATTGCTTGATGAGATTGCGAGGAGAGTCGGTGGCTAAATCACGATACAGGGAAATCGGCGACGCCATCCTGGCGGAAATATCGAGCGTACCGGGGGCGGGGCAGGTGCACGGCCATCAGCGCTTCTCGGCCGACCTGGGCAAATACCTGGACTTGTTCCGGTGGGAGACGGGCGGCGGACTCGCCCAGATCAGGGGCTGGGTGCTGACGCGCGAGAGAGCAGGGGAGGAGGCCGCGTCGCTCGGCTCGAATGCGTCCGGCGGCTTCACGCCCGCCGGCCTCAGCAGGCGAACCCACACGTTCCTGCTGTTCGGCATCATGAGCGCCGAGGACGCGGCGGGCAGCGAGGCGGCGTTCCAGGATCTGATCGAGGAGATTTGCGATCGCTTCAGGGACGAGGGGACGCTCCGCCTTCTCAATGAATCGGGCGCCCCGCGCGTGCGCTCCCTGGAGCGCCTCCAGCCGCCGCAGGTGGACCTCATCGAACTGAGGACGTTTGGAAACGTGCTTTGCCATTACGCCGAGATCAGGCTCCAGGCGATAGAGCGGATTCGGCGGGATTGATTCGAGACCAGGGAATGATACCCGGCGAGGGATGCGCCTTCGCCTCAAAAAACCGAAGGAGGAGAACAGGGGATGGGCGATACGATTTTGATGGATCGGCAGATCATCGGCGCGACGGCGGAAAAAGAACTGGTGGCGGATTCCGCAGACGCCTCCACCCTCGTGGACGCCGCGCTCGCAGAGGATGATGATTTCTGGAACGGCTCGGTGCTGCGCACGATTCGGGGAGCGGGCGTCGGCCAGAGAAGAAAGGTGAGCGGTTTCGACGCGGCCTCGGACACGCTCACGGTGGACGACGCCTGGGACGCGGCGCCCGCTGCGGGCACGACCTATCTTCTGGACAGGCCCGCTGTTGCCTCGGAACTGTTCCGGGCGGGCAACTTCTCTCATGAGGTCAGCGTGGAGCAGCTGGAGCGCGCGGTGAAGGATGCGAGCCTCTCGCCCTTCCCCTCGATTCCGGGAAAGCGCTCCGCACAGATTTCCTTTACCACCGAGTTGCGCGGCTCGGGGACTCCCGGCGTCGCGCCGGATTACGGGCTGCTGTTCAAGGCGTGCGCGATGAAGGAGACCGTCGCCCAGGACGTCTCCGTCGCCTATGCGCCGATGTCCGATAAATCGGGCTACACGCGGATCTGCCTGACGGCGCTCATCGACGGTTTGCGGGTCATGTATCTGGGCTGCATGGGGAGTTTTTCCATCAACTGTCCCCTCGACGGCGTGCCCACGGTGGATTGGGAGTTCGAGGCGGCCGATTTCGAGGTGAGCGACGCACCCCTCCTTGACGGCGCGTCCTACGACGCGCAGACGCCCGAACCCGTCCTCATGAGCGGCTTCTCGTTCGGAGGCTTCCATTTCGACGTGGCGAACATCCGCTTCGCCATGAACAACGAGGTGGTCCTGCGCCAAAGCGCCAACGCAACGGGCGGGCACGTGAACGCCCTGGTGACGGGCCGCGCGCCCTCGGGCTCTTTCGACCCCGAGGCCGTGCTCAAGGCCACCGATGACGTGTTCGACGATTGGGAGAGTGGCGCGAGGCTCCCTCTGAAGGTGCAAGTCGGCCACCGGGCCGGGAACATCTGCACCATCACCGCGCCCAAATGCCAGTACGCGGATATGGGCTTCTCGGATCGCGACGGCCTGCTGACCTACGACGCGCCCTTCCGCTTGGCCCGCGATTCGGGCGATGACGAGATTGCCATCGTCTTCACCTAGTCTTCACCTGGAAGGCGGCTTTTTCATCGCCTTGGTCAAGTTTCGATTCAGAGAAAACGAACGGGAGGAATCGTGGAAATATCAGAATACAGAAACCATGGACGCAAGCCCATCACCCTGCCCTCGGGGCTCAAGGGCTTCGTGCGCGCGCCGAATCTCCTGGACATGGCGGCGTATCCCAAGCTCTTCTCGGGCATGAGCGGCGCCCCGAGCGAGGAGGAGCAATACGCGCTTACGGGGGAGTGGGTGCACTGCATCCTGAGGCGCTGCTTCGTTCCCGAGCGCGGCTCGATGACGGATAAGGAACCGGGGCGTTGCCTGCCGGATGAACTCAGCATTCATGAACTCGCCCCGGCGGACGCCGACGCCATCTTCACCGCCGTCACGGCGCTTCAGAACGAGGCGGCAGCCCCTGCCCCCGGGGAGGGCGCGCCGGAAGGCGACAAGTTTCCGCACGATTAGAAAGGAACTGCTGGGGGTCATTCATTTTCAGGCGAAGACCTATGGCCTCCCCCCGCACCTGCTGGCCCGATGCTCCTGGGCGGAGTTTCGCTTCAACCAGGAGGTGCTCGAAGCCGGCCTGGCCCTGGAGCGCATGGGCCGGCGGGAGCCGGGGCGGAAAAGCACGAATCTCAGACGGTTCAAGAGCTAGAGAGCCGGCTCTTCTTGTCAGGTGCTTGATGTTTCCCCGGGGAAGAGAGCGATTCCAGCCGGAGTGTTATTTGTCCCACTGAAAATCCGGATTCGGCGGCGAGAACATGTCGATATATTCCGCGTCTTCGAGGACTTCCCCTCCGTGCGGGGTTCCCGCCGGGAAGATCATCACGTCTCCCGCCTGAACGACCTGGTGCTCGCCGTCTCCCGAATGGAACTTCAGCTTTCCCCGGATCATGTGCGTTATCTGGTCGAACTCGTGGGTATGCGTTTTGATGGGGTTTCCGGCCTTCGCCGTAATCCGGCACGCCATCACGTTGTCCGTCTTGACGATTCTGCCGCGGATGATGTCGTTCAGTTGTCTTTCCTCGACGTCGTTCCAATGAAGTATGGCCATGTGGGCATCCTTATATGAAAGATTGTGGTCTCATGGGCGAAATAGGTCTTCTTCTTTCGTGCGGTATAGCGCGCGCGCGGGGGCGTTTCCCTCGTGATACGCAAGCCCGCGAATCAAGACGGCGGGAACCCCCTGCTTGTCCTGTCCCATCACGAGGCTCGCCGCCGCCGCGATTTCATCCGCATGTGCGAGGATGGTGATCTCGAGCACCCGGCCGCTGCGGTCTTTCTCTCCCCGAAGGTCGACCAGGGGCTCAAGACCCGCGCACCCTATCGCCACGCCGACGACGCCTCGCCGGAATGCGCGCCCCTGGGTGTCGGCGATGAGGACGGGAGCGAACATACCTGTTGCGCGCTTGATCTCTTCGTGGAGTTTCCGGGCGGAAGCGTCGGCGTCGCGGGGCAGAAGTAGCACCTCATCCTCGTCGCCTCTTAAGTTGGAGCGGTCTATCCCCGCATGGGCGCATACCGCACCCGAGCGGTGCTCCGCGATGAGCGCGCGCTCGGAAGCGACGACGATCTCGTTCGACTCGCTGAGCACCGCCTCGACGAGCCTGGGGTCGCGCCCGTCGCGGTTCGCGATTTCGAGTGCTTCCTGAGACGGCTCGACGCTTTTCAAATCCAGAATCCTGCCCTCGGCCTTGCTGACGATCTTTTGCGCGAGAACGAGGACGTCCCGATCCCGGATGTTCACGCCGCCCGTCTCGAGCGCTTCCAGAGTCAGGGGCGCGAGCGCGTCGCCCTCCTTGATTTCCGGCAAACCGGTGACGGGGATGATTTCGACGTTTTTCATCTCATGGGAGCGGAAGCGAGCCACGCGGGCGCTTCCCTTTCGCGGGAGAGCAGGAATTCGAGGTCCTCGGGCGAGTCGATGTCGTGCGCGAAGCCGAACGATTCAAATGACTGCGCCTCGCGTCCATATCTCCTCGCGGCCTTGCTGTGTTTCTCGAAGCTCCGCTCCCCGAACAGAAAGGGGATTGCGTCGATCGGCCGGGTGAAAAGCGCGGTCGTGCCGCCGTCCTTCGAGCGGGCGATGCGTATGTCGCGCCCGGCGTTCTCAGGCGGTTTGCCGTCTTCCAGAAAAGCGTTCACTTCTCCCGCCGTCAGAAAAGGCAAATCTCCGTGGACGATGAGCAAAGAGCAGGCGTTTCTCTCTCTCGCCCAGGAGCGTCCGATTTCCAGATCGTCGTTCAAGCCGCCTGATTTCTGAAACAAGCCGACGGCGCCGTGTTCTCCCGCGAGCGTCAGGACTTCCGCGGAATCGCTAATCACCGCGATTTCGTCGATACGCTCGGCGGAGCCTACCGCCCTCAGGACGCGTTCGAGCATCCAGCGGCCCAACTGGTTTCTGGCGTTTTCGTCCAGTGTCTGCGCGAGCCTCGAGTTTCCGGTTCTGAAATCGCGAACGGGTATCAGGGCGACGCAATGGTTCGAAAGACTCATCATCCATCCCGGGGCTGTAGAGAGAAAACGTGTTTCGAGTATACCTGAAACCTCTTATGCCATCTTTCGCACGGATGAGGCGAACGTCAAAACGCCCTGCGCGAGTTTTTTCTTGGAATCCAGGTCCGACATGATGCTGGGCAGCGCGATGCTCCGAAGCCCCGCCTCTTCGATGGATGAAACAAGGGCTTCATCCTCGGTGTCCACGACGAACCCGTCGAGCACGTCCTTGAGAATCCGGGCGACGCCTAAGGCCGACACCTCATGCCCCAGGCTTTTCAGCATCTCGGCGGCGGGGCCCCTCAAGGCCGCACCCCCGATGATGGGGCTCACCCCCACGCGCGGCGCGGACGCACCGCACAGGCGCTCGTGGATGTCCGATATCGCGAGAATGGGGCCGATGCTCACAATCGGATTCGACGGACAGAACACGATCGCGCCGGCCTCATCGAACGCGCGCATGACTTCGGGCGTGGCGCGCGCCTCATCCGCCCCCTGAAAGCGCACCCCGCATACGCTCGGCCTCGTTCCCCTTGCCACGAAGTAATCCTGAAACTCGAGTTCCCCTTCCGGCGTCTTCACGCGCGTGGCGATGGAAGAATCCGTCATGGGCAGGATGTTCGCCTTAATTCCTAATGAGGCGGCGAGTTCGCGCGTCACCTCCGTCAGGCGCGCGCCCTCGGCCAGGCGCTGGGTTCGGCGGATATGGGTCGCCAGGTCCTTGTCGCCGAGCCGGAACCAGGTCGGCCCCCCGTAGCGTCCCAGGAGGTCGAGCGCGCTCGTCCGGTCTCCGTCGATGCCCCAGCCCGTCTCGGGGTTCGACATGCCCGCGAGGTTGTACATCACGGTGTCGATGTCGGGGCTGATGTGCAGGCCGTGGAGCACCAGGTCGTCCGCCGTGTTCACGACGACGGTGAGCGCCCCCTCGGGCAGCGCATGGGCGAGGCCGACGGCGAGCTTCGCGCCTCCCACCCCTCCCGCGAGCGCGACGACCGGGCCGGAAAAGCTCATCGGACGATCAACACCGGCTCGGGCGTTTCTTTGGGAGCGGGCTGCTGTGCGGGATAGCCCGCGACGATGAGCGCCCTGGGAACCCAGTCGGCGGGCAAATCCAGGGCCTTACGGGCGGTTTCGGGACAGAACAAGGGAGCGCAGCGCCAGACGGAACCCACCCCCTGGGCCGCGAGGGCCAGCATCAGGTTCTGCAGGGCGCCGCCCAGGCTGTGTTCGGCCATCATCCATTCGTTGGCCTGTTTCGCGGGTTCTTCGTAAACGTCCAGGTCCGCGAAGGATAGAGACGCCATGATGAGCGCAGGCGCGCCGGTCAGCAGACGAATGCTCCCCTGATGGCGTCGTCGCCGCTCTTCTGCGGGAACGCCCTCCGCCGTCATGTCTCGTAGAAAGTCCTCGCCCATCTTGGCGGCCAGGGTTTCCTTCGCCTCTTTGGAATCGAGGATGCAAAACCGCCAGGGACTCGTCCCGTGCGGGCTGGGGGCCAGACACGCGGCGGCGAGGGCGGTTTTCAGTGTCTCCATCGGGACGGGTTCTGCCGTGAAATGGCGGATGGAGCGCCTTTTGCGCAAGGCGTCACCCAGTGAAATGCCAAGCGCCGGATTATCGTCTTTTGTAGTGGGAGTATCCAACTTATGACT
>WTGD01000163.1 GCA_011523725.1 Nitrospinota bacterium | reverse complement strand
ACACCAAAGGGCGGTATCATGCCCGGAAAAATCGAGACGCAATCCTTATCAGGGACTTTTCGCTTTCGGTACGATCCGGAAGCGCCGCAGGGAGGAAACACCCATGAAACTCAAGGACAAAGTCGCCATCGTCACGGGCGGCTCGCAGGGAATCGGCGAGGCCATCTGCCGCCGCTTCGCCGAAGAAGGCGCGAAGGTCGCGGTCGTGAACCGAACGGCGGAAACGGGAGAGGCTTTGGCGGCGGAGATCGGCGATGCGGCACGTGCGTTTCCGTGCGACGTATCCAAGAAGTCGGCTGTGGACGCCATGGTGGCCGACGTGGTGGGGGCGTTCGGCACGGTGGACATCCTCGTCGGCAACCACGGCATTATGATCAACAAGGAGCTCGAAGCCTATTCGGAGCAGGAGTGGGACGACATCATCGACATCAACCTGAAGGGCAACTTCCTGCTCTCCCAAGCCATCGTGCCCATCATGAAAGAGAAGAGTTACGGCAAGATCATCTTCATGGCCTCCATCGCCGCCACGCACGCCTTCCCCAACGCGGTGCCCTACTGTGCGAGCAAGGGCGGGGTCTACATGATCACGCGCGCGCTGGCCGCGGAGATTTCCAAATGCGGCATCAACGTGAACTGCATCTCGCCGGGCAACACGGCCACGCCGCTCAACCAGCACTTACAGGACGACCCCGAGTTCGTGAAGCTCATGGCGAGCTACACGCCCACGGGCCGGGCCTACATCACCACGGCGGAGATGGCGGGCGCGGCGGTGTTCCTGGCTTCGGACGACGCGAGCGCGGTGCACGGCCTCGACCTCATCGTCGACGACGGCTGGTGCGCGATTTAAGCGCGGACTGAAAACCCGATATGCCCGGCGCGCTCAAACCCATCACGACCCCCGCGCTCGAAATCGGCTATCTGGAGGCGGGCGATGAGGCGGCCCCGCCCGTCATCCTGGTCCACGGCTTCCCGGACGACGCGCGGACGTGGGACAGGGTCGTCCCGATTCTGGTCGACGCCGGCTTGAGAACCCTTTGCCCCTACGTGCGCGGCTACGGCCCCACGCGGTTTCTCAATCCTAAGACCCCCAGGAGCGCCCAGTACACCGCCATAGCCTCGGACATCACAGACTTCGCCGACGCGCTGGAGCTCGAGCGCTTCACCCTCGTGGGGCACGACTGGGGCGCGCGGGCCTCTTACTGCATAGCGGCCATGCGGCCCAGGCGGCTGAACGCGCTCATCGTGAGTCCCGCGGGCTACGGCACGGGGCGCCCCGCTCAGCGGATGTCGGTCGACCAGGTGCGCGCGTACTGGTACCAGTGGTTTTTCTGCACAGGCCGCGGCCGCGATGCGTTAAGTGAGGACGCCGCCGGGTTCTGCCGCGAACTCTGGCGGACATGGTCGCCGGGGTGGCGTTTTTCGGACGCGGAATATGAAGCCACCGCGCGGTCTTTCGGAAACCCCGACTTCGTGGACGTCGTGATGCACTCCTACCGCTACCGGTGGGGGTATGAAAAACCCGACCCCAGATTTGAGGACGCGGAGAGCTTCATGGCGGGCCTGCCGGACATCTCCGTGCCGACCGTTCTCGTGCAGGGCGCCGAAGACGGCGCGTCACGCCCCGAGAGCTCGGAGGGCAAGGAGCGGCATTTCACGGGCGGCTACCGGAGAATCCTCGTGGAGGGCGCGGGACACTTCGCCCAGCGCGAGAAGCCCGAAGCCTTCGCCGCCGCCATACTGGAAGCCATGACCGCCAAGACGGATGGATGAGCCTGTGTCCTACACCTGCTACGTGAACGGGGAATACGTCGCAGCGGAAGAAGCGAAGGTCTCCGCCTTCGACCACGGGTTTCTCTACGGGGACGGCCTGTTCGAGTCCATGACGGTCGTGAGCCGGCGCATCTTCCGGTTTCAGGACCACCTCGACCGCATGGAGCGCTCCGCGCGCGCCCTCAGGCTCACGCTCCCCGAATCACGCGAGCGAATTGCCGATATCGTCAAGGAATGCGTCCGAAGATCCGGCGTGGACGACGTGTATCTCCGCGTCGTCATCTCTCGCGGCGCGGGCTACCC
>WTGD01000332.1 GCA_011523725.1 Nitrospinota bacterium | reverse complement strand
TATGCCCGGGTTGAACAGCGGGTTCGCCATCGTGATCTTGATGTTCTTGAGTTTCCTGGCGGCCGCGGACGGAACCGGCGCCGCAGCGATGAGCGCGAACAGGATTGCAGTGGTGATAGCGAGTCGAAACTTTTTCATGGGATATCTCCTCTTGAAAAATTTCTCGTCCTAGTCTTCCACTATCGCGACCGGACGCACCCATGCGCCGCTCGCGTCCTTCACGTTGATCGGGAAACAGCATATCTTGAAGCCGTGCGGCTTCGGGATCGCCCCGATGTTGGTGATCTGCTCGATCTGGAAATACTCTCTCTGCCTGCCCAGGATGTGGTGGCACGGCATGAGCGATTCGCGCTTGCCCGCCTTGAACTCGGGCACCTGGAAGCTGAAGGGCCTGTCGAAGCCGAAGGCGTCGATGCCGATGACGCGCACCCCGCGATCGAGCAGATACTCCGTCGCAGGGATGCTCATGCCCGGATGGAGTTCGGGGTAATCGGGGCTGTCGCGGTGCTCGTCCGTGCCCGTCCACAGGAGCACGATGTCGCCCGCCTTGACCTCGTAGTCGATTCTGGCGAGGCACTCTTTTATATCTTCTTCGCTGATCCAGTCCCCCGTCTTCTTGTGCCTCAGGTCGAGAACCACGCCGTCGCCGTAGCACCACTCGAGCGGCACCTTGTCGATCTTCCGCGAGGGCTCGCCCGCCACGGTGGGGCCGTAGTGCCAGGGGGCGTCCATGTGGGTGGCCGAGTGGGTGGAGACGGTGACGAACTCCGCCGCCCCGCCCACGCCGTCGTGGAGCTCCTCTATCGGGATGCCCCAGCCCTTGGCCGAGCGCGCGCCGAACTCTTCATGGTCGAGGTAGGTGACCTCGGGCGGGCGCGGCTCGTTCGAGCCGTTCATGATGGGGGTGCTGAGATCGATGAACCTGGTAGCGCACATGGTTAATCCTTTACTGGTTGAAAATCTATTGGTCCTGATCGCCTAGACGACCCAGAGTTTTCTCTCCTGCGGGTAGACGGGTTCATACCCGGTCTCGGTGACGACGACGGTCTTCTCTATCTGTGTCCCGCCCATGCCGAATATCTGGCAGGGGTTCTCGACGCATATCGTGGAGCCCGCCTCGAGCGGGAAGTCGCTCGACTCCGGCAGGAAGGGACTGCCCTGCGGCGCGGGTTCGGCGAGGACGTAGGGCACCTCGCGCTGCTCCAGGCCGATGGCGTGGCCGGCGAAGTTGCCGTTGTGCTCGGGCAGCCCCGCCGCGCGCGTGGCTTCGAGCATGGTGCGGTGAATCGTGGAGCCGAGCACGCCCGCCTTGACCTTGGACATCGCGGCCTCGAACCCCTCTTCGGTCGCCTTCCAGAGGTCGAGCTGCGCCTTGGTCGGCTCGCCCAGCACGCCGCCCCAGCCGGTGTCCCCCTGGTAGTTGTTCAGGACGACGCCCGCGTCGAACTTCCACATCTCGCCGGTGGCGATCTTCTTGTCCGTGGGCGGGAAGATGCCCGTGGCCCGGCGGCCCGAGCAGAAGTGGAACCACTGCCATTTGCCGCCCATGCGTCCGACTTCCGCCGCGAAGACGGAAGCCACCTCGCGCTCGGTCGCGCCCTCGGCCACCGCGTTGGACGCCGCGGTCGCCGCCTTCTCGTTCACCTCGGCGGCGGCGGCGAGCGCGGCGATTTCGTCCGGCGTCTTGACCATGCGGATCAGGCGGAAGAAATCCGCCGCGTCGACGATCTCCGCATCCGGCAGGGCCGCCTCTATCTGGGCGCGCACGCCCGGCATCACGCGCTCCTGATCGAGGGCGAGCCGCGCCCTGGTCATCCCGCGCGCCTTGAGGGCCAGCCCCAGGGCTTCGCCCGGGTTCTTGCCGCGTTTCGCGTCGTCGTTGTAGAGACCGAGGTAGGTTTCCTCCTCGGGCGTCTGCGCTTCTGATCCGGGCGGTTGGATGAGCGCGCTCTTGCCGCCGAAGGTGTAGAGGTCCTTGATCCAGGACTGCTGGGCCGAGACGTAGGTGACCTCCTGGCCCGGCACGATGAGGGCGGGGGCCACGCCGGTGTCGCGCGCGAAGACGGCGAGCATGTGGACGGAGTAGGCATAGACCTTGTTCGACCAGCCCACGGTGCCGGCGAGGTAGGTGACGTTCTCGGGCGTGGAGGCGATGATGGCGTCGAAGCCGAAATCGGCCATCAGCCCGCGCGCGCGCTCTTCGTTCAGATACATTATGCGTTCCTCATAGCAGGGGGGATCCGGAGGGGGCCGAAACGCCCCATTCGGTCCCGGCTTTCCAAACGATCCGCGTTATGTAGATTGCGGGAAGATTATCAAATCGGCCCGAGCGTGAAAAGCGAAGCGGAGGTTCGAAATGCGGGGATTCGTTCCACATATCGGGACAGGTGGGTTTTTTGGGGGGGAATCTTTGTCGCGAAGTGTAGGGACAACCCTCCGTGGTTGTCCCTCGTCAGGACAGGCACGGGGGCCTGTCCCTACGGTCGCCCTGTTGATGTGCGAACAATAAACTCCCCCCTTGAGGGGGCTGTTGAAAACCTCACCGAAGGAGCGCACTAAAATCACTCCCCCCTTGAGGGGGAGTCGCAGAGGATGAGCCTTTAGGCGAAATCCGATGCGGTGGGGGGTAGAATTCGGAATGGCGATCAAACGCGTTTCACCCCCCACCGAATCGCTTGCGGGCTTTCGACCTTAGCTCTTCGACTCCCCCTCAAGGGGGGAGTGAAAAGATCAAAACCTTTTCTGGGAGTCGCCCTGCAGAGGTGAGGCTGACTCTTTGAACTCGCTCCGTAACCCTACACAGGCTGCGCGCCCTCGATCTGGGTGCGGTGCATGAGGCGCGGGTGCGTGCCCGCGTGGGGTTCGCGGTAGTGCATGGTGCAGCGGTTGTCCCAGAGCAGTACGTCGCCCAGCCGCCAGACGTGCGCCCAGACGAGTTCGTCGCGGCAGGCGTGTTCCCAGAGGAAATCGAGAAGCGCTTCGCTCTCCCCCTCTTCCATGTCGTCGATGTATTGCGACGGATACGCCCGCCTGCGGCCGAGATAAAGTGCGCGTCTTCCCGATTCGGGGTGCGTGCACACGAGGGGATGGTGCGGCCCGGGAACTTCCGAGGGCTTGGTGGGCAGCTTGACGCCCGGCCGCAGCGTGCCGGCGGAGTTTCTGCTTGCGTCGTGGACGGCGGTCTTGCCCTCGATTTTCTGCTTCACGTCCTCGGGCAGGGTCTCATACGCCGTGTACTGGTTGCTGAAGCACGTGTTCCCGCCCGATGGGGGGAGCCTCCGCCCGTAGAGCATGCTGCCCGCGGGCGGTTTCTCGGCGTAGGAGTTGTCGTTGTGCCAGACGACCTCGCCGGAGCCCAGGCTTTCGTTCTGCTGCACGGGGTTGCCGTCATCGTCCAGGTTGTGGACGACGGTGATCTCGGGGTACTTCGCCGCCCATGTCTGCTGTTTCCCGGCCTTGTCGTAGTAGGCCTTGGCGGCGGGCACGACGGCCTCACCGAAGATGCGCGTGGCGTCGAGGTGCTGTTCCTCGGTCATCTCCTGGTCCCGGAACAGGAGAACGAGGTGCTCCGTCCACGCGTCGCGAAGGGCATCTTTGACCTCCTCGGGCATGGGTGCGGACAGGTCTACGCCCCTGATCTCGGCGCCCAAGGCGGCGCCCGTCGGCACGACTTCCAGACTGTCTAATGTGTTTTTCGCGCTCATCTTGGTGAACTCCTTCTTATTCTAATACGGTGCGTCATCGCTGCCTGAAATGAATTTGCATACTCCATATTTCCCGCACACTTATGCCGACTCGCCGCTTGCGCGCGCGACCAGCACCCGCAGCGCTTCGCGGCTCTCGTTTTGCGCTTCCATCGACTCGCGCAACGCCTTTCGGTCCTCCGCCTGGGAGTCGATGAGCGCGCGCAGCGAGGTCATCGACTCCTCGTGCCTGCGGTCGGACGCGGCCGTCTCCTGATTGTACTTGCGCTCGGAATCCGCCATCGCCTCGTCATGCCTGCGCTCCAGGCCGGCCATGAACTGGTCGTGCCTTCGTTCCAGGCCGGCCATCACCTCGTCATGCCTGCGTTCCAGGCTGGCCATGAATTCGTCGTGCCTGCGCTCCGATTCGGCCATTGCATGGTCGTGCTTGCGCTCGGAATCCGCCGACCGCATCCGCGCGTTGCGGTCCATGACGCGGATGCCGTGATAGACCAGCCCCAGACCGCCGAAGGCGGTGATGAGATGCAGGAAACTGATGAGCAGACTCAAGGACTCATACGTCGTCATTCCGCGTTCCTCCTCGAAGCGGACGATCCAGCCCCGGTTTCTTCGCCCTCGCGCTCACGAAGATTCTCACCGGCGGACCGACGGTTCGGATGAACGGGTCCTCTTTCCCCCACTCTACAGAACCGGCGCGCGCGTGTAAATGTTCAGGCGGTGGCGCTTGAGCCCGCGCGTCTTTTCTGCTCCGCGTGGATGAGCCAGGCGATGCTCGTGGCGATGAGGCAGAGCACGGCGTAGAAGAGAAACGATTGTCTGAGTCCCACCGCCTGGGCGATGAGTCCCCCCAGGAAGGGGGAGGTCACCGATGCCGCTTCGTTCGCCGTGTACATGAGGCCGACCGCGCTCGTGCGGTTTTTCTCGCTGATCACGCCGGTGGTAAGCGTGAGCATGAGGCTCTGGGAGGGGTTCAGGCACGCGCCCAGGAGCGCGAGCAGGCCGAAGAAGACGATCACGGATTCGGCCTGCGACAGGAAGGCGAGGGATAGCGCGCTCGTCGCCATCATGAAGAGGATGATGCGCGTCTCGTTTTTGGGGTCGGTGTATTTCCCCCATATCACGGCGAAGACGGTGCCGACGAGGAAATAGGCCGTGATCGCCCAGCCCACCTCGATGGTGCCGAGCCCCAGCCCCTCGGCCAGCAGCAGGGGCAGGAACGTCATGATGCCGCGAAGGCCCATCACCCGGCAGGAGGAGAGCAGCGTCATCAGGATCATGAATTTATCACTGAACAACTCGCTGAAAGTCGACTTGGCTTCCTTGGCCATCGACTGCCGCCTGGCGGGCGCGTCCTGGAACCGCAGCCAGATGATAAGCGCGCACACGATGCCCGGCAGCACGAAATACTGCGCCGCCGCCCGCCAGCTCGCGAGATAGACCGTGAGCCAGCCCATGGCCACGGGCGTCAGGATGCTGCCGAAGTCACCCCCCGCCTTGAAAAGCCCCATGGCGAGGCCGCGGTTCCTGGGACTTTCTGCGGCGATCATCGAAACGGCTGCGGGGTGATAGGCCGAACAGCCCAGGCCGCTTAAGAAGACGAAGGTGAGGAGCGCCGCGTAGGTGGTCGAATAGCCGTAGAACCAGGCGGGCAGGGCGTTGAAGAGAAGCGAGAGGCCCAGGATCAGGCGGGTTTTCCCGGTGAAATCGCCCAGAAAGGAGATGGGCAGCTGAAACAGGCTGCTGGAGAGGGCGTAGACCGAGGCGATGAGGCCCGTCTGCGCGTAGTTCAGGCCGAAATCCGCCATGATGAGCGGGAGGATGGGCGTCAGAATCCGGTTGTAGAGCGAGTTCACCGAATGGCTCGACGCGATGATGAGGATGTTGGCGCGTGTGCTCATGCGGATTCCAGCGCGGGGGAATGGTTGAACGATGAAGCCGCGCCATTCATACCATCAAACGGCGCGGGCGGGGAAGCGGGCGCGATGAGGCTTCTGTCTCACGCCCACGAGTCAACGGGGGTATGGTATGCTGTGAGCGAACGCCCATGCGCATTCTTGGCAAGAAAATTTGCGAAGGGGCATCAGCGCGTGAAATACGATTTCGATACGCTTCGCGGAGACCTTTTCGGCGGCGTCACCGCCATGGTGGTGGCCCTGCCGCTTTCGCTGGCCTACGGCGTAGCGTCGGGCATGGGGGCTGCGGCGGGGCTCTACGGCGCGATAGCGGTGGGCTTTTTCGCGGCGGTCTTCGGCGGCACGCAGACCCAGATTTCCGGCCCCACGGCGCCGATGGCCATCGTCATGGCGGTCATCATCTCCACGTATGCGGAAAACTTGACCCAAGCCCTGACGGTCGTCGTTCTGGGTGGACTGATCCAGGCGCTTCTGGGCGTGTTGAAGCTAGGCCGCTTCGTGGCCTACACGCCCTATGTGGTCGTATCGGGCTTCATGTCCGGCATCGGCGTCCTCGTGATGGCGATTCAGGTGCTGCCCTTTTTCGGCTCGGCCCCCGTGCCGGGCGGGGCCGTGGGCATGATTCTCGCGCTGCCCGAGGCGCTGAAACACATCAACCCGAGCGCATTCGGCGTCGGCGTCGTCACGCTCGGCGTCGCGGTCTTCTGGCCGCAGCGGTTCAGGAAAATCCTTCCCACGCCGCTCGTGGGGCTGTTCGCCGGCACGCTCGTGGGCGTCTTGTGGCTGGGTGATGCGCCCGTCATCGGGCGGGTGCCGACGGGTCTTCCGGGATTGCAGATCGGTCTGCCCTCCCTGGCGTTTCTGGCGCGCGCGGTGGAGCCCGCGCTCATCCTCGCGCTCATCGGTTCGGTGGTGAGTCTCCTCACCTGCCTGGTGGCCGACTCATTGACCCGCACGAGCCACGACCCGGACCGCGAACTCATCGGCCAGGGCGTGGGCAACGCGGCCGCCGGCTTAATCGGCGGGCTGCCCGGCGCGGGCACCCCGGTCTACACGGTGCCCAACATCCGCTCCGGCGGACGGACCCGGGCGGCGGGGGCGATATTCGCGCTCTTCCTGCTGGCGATCCTGCTGGGTCTCGGGCCGTACGTGGAGTCGATTCCGCTCGCCGCCTTGGCCGGCGTCCTGATCAAGGTCGGCTGGGACATCATCGACTGGCGGCTTCTCGGCCGCCTGCACCGCATCAAGCGCGAACACCTTTTCGTCATGCTGACGACGCTGTTTCTCACGGTGTTCGTCGACCTGATCAGCGCCGTGGCGATAGGCCTCATCGTCGCCGGGCTGGCCCACGCGGGGCAGCTCGAGAACCTGGAGCTCGACAGCGTGGTCTCCGTGCCCCTGCTGGATCAGATGTTCCTCTACGAGGGAGAGGAGGTGGAAGGGGTCGACCCGTTCGAGGCGCGCGTCGGCATGGTGGCGCTCCGGGGGAGCTTCACCGTCGCCTCGTCCAAGAAACTGGTGCGGACGATCAGCTTGGACATCAAGGACCACGAGGTCGTCATCTTCAATTTCACCGAAGCCACCTACATCGACGACAGCGCCGCCATGGTCATCAAGCAACTCATCGAAGTCGCCACCGAGGAGCATACCGAGTCCATCGTCATCGGCCTTTCGGGCGACGTGGCGGAGACGCTCGATGCGCTCGACGTCCTGCGCGAGGTGCCGGATGAGCGAATCGTCGAGAACCTGGACGAGGCGCGAGAGATCGCGAAGCCCCTCGTGGGGGTTTGAGGCAAAGGATGCGTCTGATGATGGCGAAGGGCTTCCTCCCGTGAACTACGATCTCAAGACGCTTCGCGGAGACGTATTCGGCGGTCTCACCTCGACGGTGGTGGCGCTGCCCTTCGCGCTTTCTTTCGGCGTGGCGTCCGGCCTGGGCGCGGCGGCGGGCCTCTACGGCGCGATAGCGCTCGGTTTTTTCGCAGCGCTCTTCGGCGGCGGGCGCGCCGTCATCTCGGGACCCGCGCCTTCGATGACCGTCGCCATGGCGGTCATCGTCACCACCCACGCGGCGAGCCTCACCGAGGCGCTGAGCATCGTCGTTCTGGGCGGCCTGCTGCAGGTGCTTCTGGGCGCGCTGGGCGCCGGGCGCTTCGTGGTCTACACGCCCCATGTGGTCGTCTCGGGCTTCATGTCCGGCATCGGCGTCATCATTCTGGCGATCGAGGCCTTGCCCTTTCTCGGCGCGCCGACAGCACCCGGCGGCTTCATGGGCGCCATCCGCGCGCTCCCCGAGGCGCTGGCCCGGATCAACCTTGACGCCCTGGGCGTCGGCGCCGCCGCGCTCGCCGCCTTCGCCTTCTGGCCGCGCCGCTTCGCGAGGTTTCTGCCTCCTCCCCTTATGGGGCTCCTCGTCGGATCGCT
The DNA here is from genome assembly GCA_011523725.1 of Nitrospinota bacterium. GTDB lineage: Bacteria > UBA8248 > UBA8248 > UBA8248 > UBA8248 > Bin107. The sequence goes on along the minus strand of WTGD01000332.1, from coordinate 2,977 downwards.
TCTGGGCGTCTTGTGGCTGAATGAAGCGCCCGCCATCGGGCGGATGCCCGCCGGCCTGCCGGGGCTGCAACTGGGTCTGCCCTCCACCGGTTTCCTGGTGGGAGCCCTGCAGCCCGCGATCGTTCTCGCCCTGCTGGGCTCCATCGACAGCCTCCTCGCCGCCCTGGTGGCCGACTCGCTCACCGGCTCGCGCCACAATCCGAGCCGCGAACTGGTGGGGCAGGGGATCGGCAACATGGCCGCGGGCCTCATCGGCGGCCTGCCCGGCGCGGGGGCCACCGTGAGCACGGTGACGAACATCCGCGCGGGCGGGCAGACGCGAGTTTCAGGCGTGCTGCGCGCCGTGCTCCTGCTGGCGCTCCTGCTGGGCCTGGGCCGGTACGTCGAGTCGATTCCGCTCGCCGCCCTGGCGGGCGTTCTGATGAAGGTGGGCTGGGACATCATCGACTGGCGGCTGCTCGCGCGTTTGCGCCACATCCGGCGCGAGCACCTTTTCGTCATGCTGATGACGCTCGGCCTCACGGTGTTCGTCGACCTGCTGACCGCCGTGGCCATCGGCCTCATCGCCGCGGGCATGGCTCATGCGAAACACCTCGAGCGCCTGGAGATCGACAACGTGGTATCCGTGCCGATGCTGGATCACATTTTCCTGGGAGAGACGAAAGACGCGGCCTCCGTGAACCCGTATGCGGCGCGCGTCGGCCTGGTGGCGCTCCGGGGGAGCTTCACCGTCGCCTCATCCCGTGAGCTGGTCGCGGCCATCAGCGCGGATATAAAAGACCACGAGGTCGTCATCTTCGATTTCTCGAGCGCCACCTATCTCGACGACAGCGCGGCCATGCTCATCAGGCGGCTCATGGACATCGCCGCGCAGGAGCGCACCGCGTTCGTCGTGATGGGCCTCGGGGGCGATGTCGCGCACACCTTGCGCGCCCTCGACGTTCTGCGCGGCGTGCCCGGGGAGCGCATCGTCGAGACCCTGGACGAGGCGCGGGAAACCGCGAAAAGCATACTTGGGGTGTAGGGGGGAAGTACGGGGGGTTGGTCGAGCTTTCGTTGATGCCTTGGTTTATTCAGGCGGAGACGGCGTCTGTCGGCGGACTCACGGGCTCGATGCCGGGCAGGACGTCGGCGAGTTCGCCTTTGGCCGCCTCCAGATCATAGGTCATCTGCATGCGCAGCCACAGCTTCGCCGTCTCGTCGTCCTTGCCGCACAGCCGGGAGAAGCGGAGCGCCAGGTTCGGCGTGACGCGCTCCGGGTCGTTCTCACGGATGACGGCGTGGAGCCGCTGACGGGAGACGCCCATGCGCTTTGCCGTTTCGGTGACGCTCAGGCGGAGACCTTCCTTGAGGATGACGCTCCAGGCCTCACCCGGATGGGATGCCCGCATCGCGCGCGCGCCCGCGGGGAGTTCTTTCTTTTGCATCAGTGATAGTCCTCCAGGTCGACGCGAATGGCCGCGTCTTCGTCTTCGCTCCATTAGAACGTGAGCCGCCAGTTTGCGGTTACGCGAACGGCGTATCGCTTAGGTTCGCCATGGAGCGGGTGATACCCGAAACCGGGTTGATCCATGTCCTCAGGCCGGGTCGAAGCTTCGAGAACATTCAGCAGCAACCGTACGCGCTTTCTCATGTTAGCGTTGATGCGAGAATCGTCGTTCCGCTCCCAAAGACGCTTCAGCGCACGTTCTCGAAAACTCTTGATCATAGGAGCAATTTTAGTGCGTCATGCCTGTTGTGTCAACTAAAGCATTACACTCTACCGGGTTCCAAATGAGAAGGGCGCCATTTCAACCTTGAATGAGCCCGTTTACTGCTTGCACCACTCATCAACGGAATGACTTCACGCCGTAAAGCAGCGTGGCGTCTCTTCTTAATCGCGGTCGGGCGATGCCCCCGCGATGCGGTTCAGGGAGGCAAAGTCTCGTCCCCCTCGCCCAGGGCGCGCTGCATGATCACGCAGTCGAGCCACCGGCCGTGCTTGAAGCCGACCGATTGAAGCGCGCCCACGAGCCGGAACCCGGCGCGCTCGTGCAGCCTGATCGAGGCGGCGTTCGCCGAGTCGCCGATGACCGCGACCATCTGGCGCAAGCCCTTCTCCTCGCATAAGCGGATCAACTCATCGAGCAGCGCAGCGCCGAGACCCTGCCGCAAGGCGTTTCTGTCGACGTAGACCGAATTCTCGACGGCGTGGCGGTACGCCGGCCTTCGGTGGTAGGGCGCCGCATAGGCGTAGCCGCAGACGGCGCCGTCGACCTCCGCGGCGAGCCAGGGGAGGCCTTTCTCTTTTACCGCCCGGAAGCGGCGGCGCATCTCCTCCACATCGGGCGGCTCCTCCTCGAACGTGGCCGGCCCGTGCAGCACGTGGTGGGCGTATATCTCCCGGATCGCGGCCAAGTCGTCCTCACGCGCGTCGCGGACGAGCGGCCCCGCTTTCGAGTCGGCCATCATCGGCGCTCCCCGTTATCGTCAAGCGGTGGATTCCGCGGGCGGGGCGTTCCCGGCGCGCGGCGTTCGGATGCCAAAGAATGCGGGCTGTCGAAAAAGCCCCGAATCCGTGATTCGGCGTATGTAGCAGATCGAGAGGGGAGGAGACAACATTCTCTCTCAAGGGGTCGGGCATCCCGAGGGGAATGCCCGATGAAAAAGTCCACAGAAGGAGCACGCCGAATTTTACTCCCCCCTTGAGGGGGTTGTTGAAAAAGCTCCTCCGAGGAGGGAGGGAACCCCGATCATCGAATTGTTCACCGTAGGGACAGGCCTCCGTGCCTGTCCTAACGAAGGACAACCACGGTGGGCAGGACAGGCACGGAGGCCTGTCCCTACAAAACCATCGCGCGCGCCCGCGCCGCGTGAACCTCCATGCTGCCTAAGAGCGAAACGGGCTTTTTCAACAACCCCTCCATCCCCCGCATCATCCATGCGTCATGCCAGGGGGATCATGTAGCGCCGCATAAGCCTGTGGATGGTCATCCGG
>WTGD01000442.1 GCA_011523725.1 Nitrospinota bacterium | reverse complement strand
TCGCCAAGCTCGCGAACCAGATTCTCGTGGCCGTCACTTTCCTCGGCGTGGGCGAGGCGCTCGTATTCGGGGCCAAGGCCGGTCTCGACCCCGCGGCGCTCGTGGACGTGATGGGCGCAGGCCTCGCGCGCTGCGGGGGGCTGGAGGTCAAGGCGCCGAAAATCCTCTCGGGCGATTTCTCCCCCGGCGGAAAGATAACGAGCCACGTGAAGGATTTGCGCTATGCGCTGGAGCAGGCGCGCGAGCGCGAGGTGGCGCTTCCGGGCGCATCGCTCGTAGCGCAGATATTCAACTCCCTGGTGGCGAACGGGGAGGGGGATCTCGACCACATCGCCATCGTCAAGGTGCTTGAGCGCATGGCGGGCGTGGAAGCGCGTGCGCGGTGATATGGGAGGAACGCACCTTGCCACGGGTGGGAGGCTGTTTTGTCCAGACCCCCGCTCGTTTTTACCTGAAACGCATGTAAAACGCCGCTTTATCGGGCAGGATGAGGGAATAAGGAGACGCCGTTGAAGCACGAACCCGTTTTGGCGAAGCTGAACGAACTGAGAAAAGACGCGCAGGGCGAGGGCGGCGTCGAGGAGAAGGCGCTCTATCACATGTTCTGCTTTATCTCCTACGAGGTGGGCCCGTTCGCGGACTTCGTGGAGAAGGAGATAGCTCCTTCGGAGAAAAAAGACGCCGCCGCAGGCCCCCGGGCCGAGGAATATCTCGACGTCCTCACCGAGCTCAGGGACGAAGTCGCGGACGACCCGGAAGACATGGAGTTCATCGCGCTCGATTACGCCGCGTCCTTCATCTCTCGGATCAGCGGAGATTTCCAGGCTTACCTCGACGAAGCGGGGGAGTGATTACGAACTCGTATAGGAACGCTATTCCCCCCTCGGCAATCGTAACCTCTTCCATCGCAACAGCGCTTTCGCCTTGTCATCCTCAAAATCGATGGTGTATTGTCATTTCTCCTTTCGTGGTTTCGCATGGACCCATTCGTCGAGAAACCGCTAGAGCCGCGAGGGCGTTGGGCTGACCTCCGTCATGCCTGTCGCCTCGTTTGATAAGGCATGATTTTTTGGGGAGTCATAAAATGGCGCTTCCGCTCGACGGCGTTCGAATCGTTTCGCTGGGGGTATCCATCAGCGGGCCGGTGGGGCTGCGCCATCTGGCCGATTTCGGCGCGGAGGTATTGAAAGTCGAAGTCCCGGAAACGGGCGACATGGTGCGCCTCTGGGACGACGCGGTCTTCGGCGAGGGGGCGGTCCACTTCTGGGTGAACCCCAACAAGAAGAGCGTGACGCTGAACTTAAAAGACGAGCGCGGCAAGAAGGTTTTGCGCGAGATGCTCGGGAGCGCCGACGTTTTTCTCGAGAACTTCAGCCCCGGCGCCATAGACAGGCTCGGGTTTTCCTACGAGGAAGTGAAGAAGATAAAGCCCGATATCATCTATATCCACACCTCGGGCTACGGGCAGGACGGCCCCTACCGCGACATGAAGGCGTTCGACGGCCTCATCCAGGCGGAAGCGGGCATCATGGAGATGACGGGGCCGCCCGAATCCCCCGCGAAGATGGCCCATTCCATCTGCGACGGGGTGACGGGGCTTTTCGTGGCCCTGGGCGCGATGATGGCGCTCAGGCAGCGCGACAGGACGGGCGAGGGGCAGGAGCTGGACGTCTCGATGTTCGACTGCATGGTGAGCATGCAGGGTTATTTCCACTTTCACTACTTTCTCCACGGCGCCAAGCCGAGCCGCGTGGGGGTGGGGCATCACTTCCTCGCGCCTTATGGGGCCTATCCCGCCAGGGGGGGAAAGCTCATCGGCGTCGCGTGCGGGAACGAGAACACCTGGCGGCTGTTCGCAGAAGCCCTCGGACACCCCGAATGGGTGGACGATCCGCGCTTCGCGACCAACGCCGAGAGGCACGCGAACAAGGACGCGCTGCTCGAACAGGTTCTGCCGATCCTCGCCACGAAAGAACGCGAGGAATGGCGGCGGATTTTCCTCGAAGCGGGCGTCCCTTGCGGGGCGGTGAACGATCTGGGCGAGGTGTGCGACCATCCCCAGACGGCGCACCGCGAGATTTTCCCCGAAGTGGAAGGCGAATACGGGAGCCTCAGGATGTGCCGCTTTCCGGTGAAGTTCAGCGAGATGACGCCCAGGCTCGAACACCCGCCGGGGCTGAGCGCGCATACCGAAGAGGTGCTGGAGACTCTCGGCTACTCTCCGGACGAAGTGGCGGACTTGCGCCGCAACGGTGTGATTTAATACCTGGCGAAAATTACGGTTATTCAATTTCAGGAAGGAGCGTCCATTGCATTTCCAGTTCACCGAGCTACAGACGAGCGTTCAGCGGATGATGAAGGAATTCGTGGATCGCGAGGTCATGCCCATCGCCATGGAATACGAGCTCGCCGACAAATACCCCACGCCCGTCGTGGAGAAGATGCAGGAGCTGGGCTTTTTCGGCTTCACGATTCCCGAGGAATACGGCGGGAGCGGCATGGACGAGGTGTGCTACGCCATCGCCATGGAGGAGCTTTCCGTGGGCTGGATGAGCGTGGCGGGCATCCTGGGCACGCACATGATGACCGCCTGGATGATCCTGAACTACGGGACGGATGAGCAGAAAAAGACCTACCTCCCCAAGATGGCCACCGGCGAGTGGCACTCGGGCATGGCGCTCACCGAGCCGGGTTCGGGCTCCGACGCCGCCGCTCTCAAGACGCGGGCGGTGCGCGAAGACGACCAGTGGGTGATGAACGGTTCGAAGATGTTCATCTCGAACGCCGAGCACGGCACGATGTTCAGCGTGTTCGCGCGCACGGATCCGGAAAAGCCCAAGGCGAAGGGCATCTCCTGCATCTTAGTCCACAAGGGAACGCCCGGCTTTCAGGTGAGCAGGCATCTCAAGAAGATGGGCTACCGGGGCATCCGCACGAGCGAACTCGTGTTCGAGGACGCGCGCGTGCCGCTCGAGAACTTGCTCGGCCAGGAGAACGAGGGCTTTCCGATGATCATGAGCGGGCTGGAGGGCGGCCGCGTCAACGTGGCGGCGCGAAGCGTGGGCCTCGCCCGCGCCGCGTTCGAGGATTCGATGCGCTATTCCCAGCAGCGCGAGACATTCGGCAAGCCGCTGGCGGGGCATCAGCTGATCCAGGCGAAACTCGCCGAGATGGGAACGCGCATCCACGCGGCGAAGCTCATGACCTATCACGCGGCGAACCTGAAGGCGCAGGGCAAGCGGTGCGATCTCGAAGCGGGCATGGCCAAGTTCTTCGCTTCCGAGACGGCGGAGTTCTGCGCGAGTGAGGCCATTCAGGTGCACGGCGGTATGGGCTATATCCAGGAATTGCCGGTGGAACGCTATTTCAGGGACTCGAAGCTCCTGGTGGTGGGCGAGGGCTCGAACGAGATTCAGCGCCTCATCATCGCCAAGAGGCTTCTGGAGCAATACCCCGCCTAGGCGGCGGACGAAAGGCGCTAGCCGCGCGAGGGCGCGCCATCGGCCATTACCCCTTGATCGTGGGCGGGAGCATAACGAGGAGGATAAAGATGCCTGATTTTCAGATGGGACGCTGGTTCGAGGATTTCGTGGTGGGCGAGGTCATCAAGCACAGGCCGGGCCGCACCATACTCGAATCGGACAACACCTGGTTCACCCTGCTGACGAACAACACCCATCCGATTCATTTCGACGCCCACTATGCGTCCAAGACCCAGTTCGGTAAGCCTCTCGTGAATTCGGCGCTCACGCTGGCGGTCGTGGCCGGCATGACGGTCACCGACACGTCTTATCGCTCGGTGGCGAACCTCGAGTGGACCTACATCAAAATGCCCGCCCCCGTCTTCGCGGGCGATACCCTCTACTCGGAATCGGAAATTCTCGACAAGCGCGAGTCGAAGAGCAGGCCGGATCGCGGGATCGTCACCATCAAGACACGCGCCTACAACCAGCGCGGGGAACTCGTGATGGAATACGAGCGCAAATCCATGGCCGCCAAGAAGGGCATGGGCGCCATTCCCGACTACGACAACATCGAGTTGGACGGGGAATAGGACGAGGCGATCACCCGATTTTTCAGTTGGTCGATTCAGTCGCTTCTACTTGCTCGTTCGCTCGATGAGGGTTCGCAGCGCGAGGCCGTCGTCCTCCGCTCGTTTCATGAGCACATCCATCGCCTTGCTGCTATCCTCTGTTCGCTTGATGAGCGCATCCAATGCCTTGCCGTGTTCTTCCGCTCGTTTCATGAGTATGTCCAGCGTCTTGTCGCGCGCGATCGCCGCGCGACGCATGAACAAAAGACCCGCGCCGATGAGCGCGCATTGCGCAAAACCCACCGCGCCGGCCACCCACACGGCGGCGTATTGCACCTCCAACGATGATTTTTGTAATTCCAGAGTTGCTTTTTGGAATGCCAGGGTTGCTACTTCGAATTCGGTCATCGTTCTTTCCCCATAAAGTTCTCTTTTCTTCCCGATTGTATGCCAGTTACCCAGCCCCATATTGGGTTTTCGTTAGGATGCTTGTCAACTCTTTCTCCAAATCTCACTCTGCCAAGCCTCATGATTTGCACGAAACAGCGCCGCCCGTTTCACCTCCCACTCCCCTTTGCGGGTCTGGGGGCGTGTGGTAGTATCTCGCGGTCGTATTTCGGAACGAGAGGCTTGGTGCGAAGGTCAGAAGCTTCTCATCCATTCCAAACACCTGATTCGAGCGAGGGATAAGTCTTGTCTGAAGAGCTGAATCCGCATTTGCGTTTACTGCTGGGGCCGGGACCCAGCCCGGTTCACCCGAGAATCCTGAAAGCCATGAGCACTCACGTGGTGGGGCACCTGGACCCCGATTTTCTGTCCGTCATGGACGACTGCCAGGTGATGCTGCGCGATCTGTTCAACACCGAGAACCAGGTAACTTTCCCCGTATCGGGCACGGGAAGCGCTGCGATGGAGGCGTCGGTGTGCAACATCATCGAGCCGGGCGATAAGGCCATCATCTGCGTGAACGGCGTGTTCGGCGGACGGATGAGCGACGTGGCCGCCCGCTACGGGGCGGATGTCGTCACGGTGGAGGCCCCCTGGGGGCAGCCCATCGACCCCCAGGACGTAAAGGCCGCGCTCGACGCCAATCCCGACGCCGTGATGGTGGGTCTCGTTCATGCCGAAACCAGCACGGGCGTTCTCCAGCCGATGGAGGAAATCGGCGCGATGTGCCGCGAACACGGCGCACTCTTGCTGCTCGACTGCGTCACATCACTGGGCGGCGTGCCCGTGGAGCTGGACAAATGGGGGGTGGAGGTCGCCTATAGCGGTACGCAGAAGTGCCTGGCCTGTCCGCCGGGCGTTGCCCCCATCACCTTCAGCGAGCGGGCGCTCGGCAAGGTGCGCGAGCGCAAATCCAAGGTCACGAGCTGGTATTTCGACGTGAGCATGGTGGAGAAATACTGGGGCAACGAGCGCGTCTATCACCACACGGGCCCGATTTCCATGAACTACGCAATTCGTGAGGCGCTCCGGATCATCTTCGATGAAGGCCTCGAGGCCCGCTTCGCGAGGCACGCCCTGGCGAGCAAGGCGCTTCAGGCGGGTGTGGAGGCGCTCGGGCTTTCCATGTTCGCCCGGGAGGGCGCGCGAACGCCCACGCTCAACACCGTCGCGCTCAAGGACGGTATGGACGACGGCGCCGTTCGCAAGAGCCTGCTGGGCGATTTCAACATCGAGATCGGCGGCGGCCTGGGTGCTGTGGCCGGCAAGATATGGCGCATCGGGATGATGGGTCACGGGGCCACACAGGCGAACGTGGTCTACCTTCTTTCCGCGCTGGAAGTAATTTTCTCCAAATTGGGGTATATTACAAAAGCTGGAGATGGTGTCGGGGCCGCGACGCAAGTTTACGCGGACGCGGCTTCCTGATCGTTCGCCATAGGAGTTTTCGATGTTTCCGATGAATATGGGCATTCCCGAGCTTTTGGTCATCCTCGCGATATGCGTGCTGGTTTTCGGCGCGAAGCGTCTGCCCGAGATCGGCTCGGGCCTCGCTCGCGGAATCAAGAGCTTCAAGAAGGGGATGAGCGACGAGCCGGAACTGCCCGAGAAGAAAGAGGCGTCCGCCGCCGGAGAGGGCGACAAGGGCTGAAGAGCCGGTTCGCCTTTAGGCCCGCGCGTGAACTCCGAGGCGTCTCGTTCCTCATCGGCGGGGCGTTTTCTCAGACAGGAGATGTCGGGTCCGCGTGCTTTGTAAACAGCAGCGGGTGATGGGTGGGTAGAGCCTCGCGGGATGCGGCGCTGTTCTCCGCCGTCAAGGGGCGCGCCGGTTGAAGCCTCCCGTGAACGTCCCTTATGTTTTGCGACCAGCCCTGCGCGCGCAGTGGTTGGTTTTTCTTTTCCGGAGAAGTTCGATGGAATTCTTCAAGGTCGTTTCGCCCGAAGAAGCGAAAGAGGCGCTTCGCGGTTTCCGCGCTTTAGGGACGGAGCGTCTTTCTTCTTTTGGCGCCGTGGGCCGCGTCTTGGCTGAAGATGTTCACTCGCCCGTAGACCTGCCCGATTTCCCGCGCGCCACGATGGACGGTTATGCGTTTAGGGCTTCTGATTCCTTCGGCGCGAGCGAGGCCATACCCGCTTATCTCGAAGTGGTTGGACAGGTGCCCATGGGAGCGGCGCCCGGCTTTTCCGTGGGCCGGGGCGAGGCGGCGCGCATCCTGACGGGCGGTATGGTGCCGGAGGGCGCAGACGCCGTGGTGATGGAGGAGTTCACATCGGCTCCCGATGCGGAGACGCTCGAGGTCCGACGGCCCGCCGCCGTGGGCGAAAACGTTCTCGCGATAGGCGATGATCTCAAAAAAGACGAGTTGATTCTGGGAGCGGGTTCTCGTCTCAGGAGTCAGGACGTGGGCGCGCTGGCCGGTGTGGGGGTCACGTCGGTGGAAGTTCATCGCCGCCCCCGGGTGGCGATACTGCCCACCGGGGATGAATTGGTCGACCCGCGCGAGACGCCCTGCGCGGGTCAGGTGCGCGACATCAACCGCTTTTCCCTCGCAGCGGGGGTGATCGAGGCGGGCGGCGAACCCGAGACCGAAGAGATCCTCCCCGACGATCTCGGCGTCATCAAAGAACGCCTCGACCAGGCGGTAGACCGTGCGGATGTCGTGCTCATCTCGGGCGGAAGCTCCATGGGCCTTCGCGGTTCACATCGGCTCCCGATGCGGAGACGCTCGAGGTCCGACGGCCCGCCGCCGTGGGCGAAAACGTTCTCGCGATAGGCGATGATCTCAAAAAAGACGAGTTGATTCTGGGAGCGGGTTCTCGTCTCAGGAGTCAGGACGTGGGCGCGCTGGCCGGTGTGGGGGTCACGTCGGTGGAAGTTCATCGCCGCCCCCGGGTGGCGATACTGCCCACCGGGGATGAATTGGTCGACCCGCGCGAGACGCCCTGCGCGGGTCAGGTGCGCGACATCAACCGCTTTTCCCTCGCAGCGGGGGTGATCGAGGCGGGCGGCGAACCCGAGACCGAAGAGATCCTCCCCGACGATCTCGGCGTCATCAAAGAACGCCTCGACCAGGCGGTAGACCGTGCGGATGTCGTGCTCATCTCGGGCGGAAGCTCCATGGGCCTTCGCGATTACACGGTCGAGGCCATCGACTCTCTGGGGGAGCCGGGTGTTCTGGTGCACGGCATTTCGATCAAACCCGGAAAGCCGACCATCATCGGGCGCGTCGTACGTGGCGGGGAGGATAAAGCCGTCATCGGAATTCCGGGGCATCCGGTCTCAGCGCTCATGATCTTTCACGCTTTCGTCCGGCCCATCATCAGGCAGTTGAGCGGCGAGATCGTTCGCACGAATGCGGGAGAGGAGGGCCTCATGGCAACGCTTTCGAGGAACGTGGCCTCCGCCCCCGGACGCGAGGATTTGGTCCGCGTCGCGTTGGAAGAGGCAGAGGATGGGTGCCTCGCCCATCCCCTGATGGGCAATTCCGCGATGATATCGACCATGACGAAGGCGGACGGCTACATCGCGATTCCCCTCGAAGCAGAAGGGCTGCGTGAGGGAGCGCAGGTGCGCGTGCATCTCTATTGAGCGCCGTTTGAACGGGATTTTCTCATCGAATCAGGCGTGAGCGAATGAACGATTTACCCCTGGCCCAGGGGGGCCGGAAAATCTATCTCGAAAACATCCCGCGCGAAGAAGCGCTCTCGCGTCTTCTGGAGAAGGTGGGCGACTTCCGCTTGGGTGAAGAGGAAATCCCGACTCCAGAAGCACTCGGGCGCGTGACGGCGCGCGCGGCCTATGCGCGGATTTCGAGCCCGCATTTTCACGCCGCCGCCATGGATGGGTACGCCCTTGCCTCGGCGGAAACCTCGGGCGCCACGCCCGTGAGCCCCAGGGAGTTTCTCCTGGGCGAAGAAGCCCACCCTCTCGACACGGGCGACCCGATGCCCGAGGGGATGGACTGCGTGGTCATGATCGAGCATGTTCACGAGGCGACACCCGGCGCCATCCGCATCGAGGCCGCGCTCTCCCCCTGGCAGAACGTGCGCGTGGCGGGAGAAGACGTCGTCGAGGGCCAGCTCATCCTCACGGCTGGGCACGTTTTAAGGCCCTATGATCTGGGCGCGCTTCTCGCTGCGGGCCTCACGCGGGCCTGGGTGCGGCGGCGTCCGCGCGTCGCCATCATCCCCACGGGGGACGAACTCGTCGAAGCGGGCGCGGATCTCAAGCCCGGCGATCTGGTGGAGTTCAATTCGAGCGTTTTGTCCGCCTTCATCGCTGAGTGGGGGGGAGAAGCGCTGCCGGGTTCGATTCTGGAGGACAGGTTCGAGGCCATCGAAGCTGCGGTTCGAGACGCGCTCGAAAGCGCGGACATCGTTCTGGTGAACGCGGGTTCCTCCGCCGGGCGTGAGGATCACACTGCCGCCGTCGTCGAAAAACTGGGTGAACTCCTCGTGCACGGCGTCGCTATTTTCCCCGGCAAGCCCACCATCCTGGGCGTTTGTGAGGCGGATTCGGGCGCGCGCAAGCCCGTGCTCGGGATTCCGGGCTATCCGGTCTCAGCGGTGCTGGCGCTTCAGGAGTTCGTGCGCCCCCTCATGGCGCACCTGGCGGGCGCGGTTCCGGGCGAGGAGGAGCGGATAAAAGCCTTCATGAGCCGGAAGAGCGCCTCTCGGCTCGGTATGGAGGAGTTCTTGCGCGTGAAACTCGGCCAGGTGGGCGAGCGGATGGTCTGCCTGCCCGCCAAGCGCGGGGCTAGCGTCATCAGTTCGCTCGTGGAGGCGGATGGCGTGGTGCGCGTACCCGCCCATTCGGAGGGAGTCGAGACGGGTGAGGAGGTCACGGTCGAGTTGTTGAGGCCCCTCGCCGATATCCGAGGCAATCTGCTCATGGCGGGCAGTCACGACAACGCGCTCGATCTCCTTGCGGACGAGTTGAGAGCGCGCCACCACGACGCGCGTCTTTCCGCCTCGGCGGTGGGTTCGCTGGCGGGTCTCATCGCCGTGCGCAACGGTGAGGCGCACATCGCGGGCAGCCACCTGCTCGACCCCGAGACCGGGGAGTACAACTGGTACTACATCGATCGCTATCTCAAGGGACGCAAGGTCGTGGTGGTGAATTTCGTACAAAGGGAACAGGGCATCCTGACGTCGAGGGGGAACCCCAAGGAGATCACAGGCGTAGCCGCTCTGAGCCGTGAGGATGTCGCCATCGTCAACCGCCAGAGCGGGGCGGGCACGCGGGTGCTGCTCGATCACCTGATGGCGCGCGAGGGCCTCTCGCCAGGCGACATACGGGGCTACGAGCGGGTGGAGACCACGCACATGGCGGTGGCCATGGCGGTGTCGGCGGGACGTGCGGACTGCGGTCTGGGGATTTTCGCCGCCGCTAGGATGCTGAATCTCGATTTCATCCCGCTGGAGCGCGAGCGGTTCGATTTCATCGTGCCCGAAGAGCACTGGGAGACGCCCGCCATCCAAAAGGTGATGGAAATTCTGAACGATGCGTCTTTCCGGGATGCCGTGAAGGCGCTCGGCGGGTATAATACGGCGTTGACCGGCCAGGTGATGGCCGCACCCCCAAAGGAAGGCTAAGGAAATGGCGTTATTCGATCGCTACGGGCGCGCGCACGATGATTTGAGAATCTCGGTGACGGACCGGTGCAACTTCCGGTGTTTCTACTGCATGCCTGAAGAGGGCATGACGTGGCTGCCGCACGATGAGGTTCTCAACTACGAAGAAATTACCCGCGTTGTGCGCATCACCACAGAACTCGGCTTCACGAGCTATCACCTGACCGGCGGCGAGCCGCTCCTGCGCAAGGACCTGCACCGCCTCGTCGAGCAGATGGTGGCGGTACAGCCCGAAATGGATTTGGCCCTGACCACGAACGGCGTCTTCCTCCCCAAGATGGCGAAGGATCTCTACGCGGCGGGCCTGAGGCGCGTGAACATCAGCCTGGATTCCATGGACGCGGGCAAGTTCCTCTTCATGACGCGCCGCGACGTGTTCGGTCAGGTCATGGAGGGCATCGAGGCGGTGGCCGCGGCGGGGTTCTCGCCCATCAAGATCAACGCGGTTGCGGTCAAAGGGCTGAGCGAGGAGGAGTTGCCGCGCTTCGCCAGGTGGTCGCGCGAGACGGGCCACGTCGTGCGCTTCATCGAATACATGCCGCTCGATGCGGACCGCACCTGGGCGCACGAGAAGGTCTTGACTGCGGAGGAGATACTGGAAGGCCTCTCCGTCGAGGGTGAACTAGAACTCGTGAGCGGCCACCCCTCCGACCCCGCGACGCGCTACCGCTACAAGGACGGCAAGGGCGAAGTGGGCGTCATCGCCTCGGTCACGCGGCCTTTCTGCCAGGACTGCAACCGCATCCGCTTGACGGCCGACGGCATGGTGCGGACCTGCCTGTTCTCCACCACCGAGCACGACGTGAAGAAGCTGCTCCGGGGCGGCGCGCCCCCCTCCGGGGGGCCGCGCCTCGCTCCGCGCCCGCTCGCCTCGGCTTGCTCCCGAATGAGGTTCAAAAGCACGGTCTTGCCGACCC
>WTGD01000244.1 GCA_011523725.1 Nitrospinota bacterium | reverse complement strand
GTCGTAGCCGCTCCGCCCGATGAAAAGTCAAAATGGATTCCGGCTTTCGCCGGAATGACGGTGGTTTTCCTGCGTCGAGGGCTTTTTCAACAGCCCCCAAGGGGGGGTAGGGGGGGTTGGTTTTATGGGGTTTCCCTTTCAAGGGGGTTGCTCTATTACCAACGACTTTTTCAAAAACCATCGACACAGGGGGGTTCGACAAGAGGGATGAGCGGTTCGCGACCGAAGCCGGCTTCTATCCTCTCGAACCATTCCGGCCCTGATTCCACATGCGCCGGAACGATGATAGAATCGGGCGGCAAGGCCAACAAATACTACGAACCAGACAAACGACCATTCCCGGAGGAGGAAAAACGGGAATGACTCTTCGCATCAGGGCGCGCCGGGCGGCGCTTGCGCTCGTGCTCGCCACAGGCATGATTCCGGGATTCGCGGGCGCGGCGACCGCACCGTGCGAGTACTGGAACACGCTCGTTTTCTTCATCCGCGCCGACGCGGCGGACGTCGCCCGCTGCCTCGAGACGAAAGACGCGAACGCGCGCGACGCGGCCGGCCTCACCCCCATGCACCGCGCGGCGGGGTTCGGGAAGACGCCCGCCCTCGTGAAGACCCTGGCGGAAGCGGGCGCTCAGACGAATGCGCGCGATGCGAACGGAATGACGCCGCTGCACCTGGCGGTGAACTTCAATAAGAAACCCGCGATCGTAGCCGCGCTCATCGCCGCCGGTGCCCAGACCGAGGCGAGGGAACGGCGCGGGTGGACGCCGCTCCAACTCGCGGCGGCCTTCGGCAAGACGCCCGCCGTCGTCCGCGCGCTCATCCAGGCGGGCGCCGATACCGGCCTGAAGGATAAATCGGGCCGTACGCCGCTCGATTACGCGAGGCGGAACAAGGCGCTCCAGGGGAGCATCTCGCTCTTCAGGCGGAAGGAGTAAACTCCCCTTGCTGCGGGTGCGGCGGTCGGAGCGCGGTGCTTCGCTCCGGCATCTCATGGAGTTCAAGAGTGAAGCCGGCCAGGAGCCGATGGTAGAGTGGGAACCATGAGCGAGGCGAGGCACGCAGCGATGCCGAGAAGAGTCGCCATTATCGGTGCGGGAGTTTCGGGACTGGGGGCGGCCTGGGCGCTGAACCGCCACCCGGACAGGTTCGATTTCAGGCTCTTTGAGGCGCAGGCCCAGGTGGGCGGCAACGCCATCACCGCCGACATGCCGCAGGACGACGGCGCCTCGATTCCCTTCGATATCTCCGTCACCGCCTGCATCCCCTCGGTGTACCACCACATTCTTCTCCTGATGCGGCAATACGGAATTGAACTGGTGGACACCCGGTTCAGCTACAGCGTGAAGTACCGCGGCGGCGTCTACGCGCACGATTTCGATTCCGACATCCGCCGGCAGCTTCAGCCCGAGATCGAGAAATTCCAGAAACTCCTGAGGCGCCTCAAGTGGTTCGGCGCACTCAGCCGCTCGCGCTCAAGACTCCTGGCGGCTCTCAACCCGTTCAACTACGTCAGCATGGGCGCGGTCTTGAACCTGGGAAGATTCTCCGGCGATTTCAGGTACAAGGTCTTGAAGCCCATGTTCGTCAACTTCCTCATGGCCACGAACGTGTTCGACATGCCCGCGTCCCTGTTCTCGCGGTACCTGGAGTTCTTCGATATTGAAACGGCCACGCCGATGCAGACCTGGGAGCGCGGCACGCGGCGCATATACGAGGAACTTACAGCGGATTTTTCCGACAGGATTTATCTCAGCCGGCCCGTCCGGAAGGTGTACCGGGACGCATCGGAAGTCGTCGTGGAGGATGAAGCGGGAAATACGGAGACGTTCGATGACGTCGTTTTCGCGTGCAACGCGAACCAGACGCTCATGATGCTGGATGCGCCGACGCGCTTTGAGAGCTGGCTTCTCTCCTCGATACGGTATGAGAGCGAACTGCACAACCACACGGTCGTCCATTCGGACGCCTCGGTGCTGCCGGACAACGAAGCCCGGCCGCTCGCCACCCGGAGCAACCACATCGAACAGTACGGCGCGCGGCCCGACAACTACGAGATCACCTACATCATGCACAACCAGC
>WTGD01000430.1 GCA_011523725.1 Nitrospinota bacterium | reverse complement strand
CTTCCGCCTCGACGACGTAGACCGTGCCGTCAGCGCCGACCGCGACGCCCTCCGTGAAGGGTTCCTGGACGGGACCATCGACACCATGGGAACCGACCACGCCCCCCAGATAAACGAACTGAAGAACAACGAAAACATCTGGATCGCCCCTCCCGGCGGGCCCGGCCTCGAAATTTTTCTGCCTTCGATGCTGAACGAGGTGAGTCAAGGCCGTCTGACGCTCCCGACGCTCGTTGCGCGTCTGTGCGAGGCGCCGGCGCGGATTTTCCGTCTTTACCCGAAAAAGGGGACGATCCGCGCGGGAGCGGACGCCGATCTCGTGGTGGTCGACATGGAGCGCACCGTGTTCGTAGATCCGGTGAAGGGAAAAAGCAAAGGAAATTACACGGCCTTCGCCGACAGAACCTTCGTGGGAGCGCCGGTGATGACCTTTCTGCGCGGGGAGCTGATCGCCAGGGACGGAGATTTGGTGGTCCCGCCGGGCAGCGGCCGTTTTGCCCAGCCATCGCTGGATTGAGAATTTGATTCCATCCATTCCTCAAGTCAACGGAAACCTGCGGAGAAGAAATGAAAGATCAGTGCCTGTTGCTTCGTGATTATTACGCCACGCCCGAGATGCGGGCTGTCTGGACAGAAGAGAACATGGTCCAGAAATGGCTCGACGTGGAGGCGGCCATCGCCGGGGCGCAAGGGGAACTGAAGATGATTCCCGAATGGGCGTCCAGGGCCATCGTGCGTGGTTGCGACGCGAAGAAGGTCACCCCCCTCCTCGTCTTCCGCGAGTTCGAAAAGGCGCGCCACTGGATCGTCTCGCTCGTGCATGCTTTCGCGAAGGTGGCGGGGCCGGAGGGGGAATATTTCCATCTCGGAACGACGACCCAGGACATCCTGGACGGGGGGCTGACGCTGCAGATCCGCGAGTCTTACGTCCTCCTACTCAAAGAGCTTCGAGAACTCGAATCCATCCTCGTCCGCCTGGCCCGGCGTCACCGCACCACCGTCATGGCCGGTCGAACGGAGGGTCAGCAAGCCTCGCCCGTCACCTACGGCCAGAAGATCGCGATTCTTTCCAGCGAGATCCGCGATCACATCGAGCGGCTGAAGGAGTGCAGCAAGCGGCTGTTTTACGCGAACGTCTCCTCCGGAACCGGCGCCCAGTCCACTTTCGTCTACCTGAGCGACCTTCAAACCACCCGGCGGATGGAAACCCTGGTCGCCAAACGGCTGGCGCTCCACGTTCCGTACATGAGCATGCATCACCGCACAGATCGCTTCGCGGAATTGCTCAACATTCTCGCGCTGATCAATTCGACGCTAGGGGAAGCGGGGATGGACCTTCGCGACCTCCAGCGGACCGAAGTGGCCGAGGTGGCGGAGCCCTGGGACGTTGAACACCAGCACAGCAGCAGCACCTTCCCGCACAAACGCAACCCCGAGACGAGTGAATGGCAGGAAGGACTCGCCAAGCTCTCACGGACGAACGCGCTCGCCATGATGGACGTCCAGCAGCAGCACGAGCGCGACGCGAGCCGCTACGCCGTGGAATTCTCGCGAATCGCCGAGAGCTTCGGTCTGGCGTCATCCGCGGTCGCCGCGGCCAAGCGGATTTACGGCGGCCTCGTCGTCGACAAGAAAGCGATGCGGCGCAACCTCGAGCTTCAACGGGAGCTCACCATGACCGAAGCGGTGATGCTGCGCCTGTACCAGAAGACGAAGCGGAAGGTCGAAGCGCACACCATCTGCCATGACGCCGCGCAGCTCGCAAGGGAAGAGGGACGCTCGCTCAAGGAATGCCTCCTCGCGGACCCGGTCGCGCGAAAGCACCTCACCGCCGAGGAAATCGACGAGGTCACGAAACCGGAAAGCTACATCGGCACCTGCCCGCAGCAGGTAGACCGGGCGCTTGCGCGAATCGCCCGGCTCAGGCGCACGGACGGGCGCTACCTGCGGATGGGAAAACGGGGATGAGCGCAGCCGATACGATCACGTTGGCCGTCGCGGGAGACTTCTGGGTCAACCGCCCGCTCCCCCGTGACGAACCCGGTCTTGAAGCCGTCCTCAACAGGCTCCGTGCGGCGGACCTCTCGGTGTGCGTCTTGGAGATGCCGCTTTCGCGGCGGGGCGCGCCGGCCGAGAAGATCGTCCGCATGCGCGCGGCGCCGGAGCGCGCGGAAGACCTGCATCACCTGGGAGTCGATTGCGTCACGATCGCGAACAACCACATGCTCGACTACGGCCCCGACGCCCTCCTGGATACCCTGGACGTTCTTGAAAGCGAAGGAATCCCCTACGTGGGGGCGGGCCGGGACATCGAGGAAGCGTCGCGTCCGCTCGTCCTCGAGGCCGGGGGCATCCGCGTGGCTTTTCTTGCGTGCGCAGCCACGCTTCCGCTGGGAAGCGCGGCGGGAGAAGGCAGGCCGGGCGTGAATCCGCTCCACGTCTTCACGGCCTGGGTGGTCGAGCCGAGCGCGCGTACCCAGGAGCAGCCGGGCACGCCGCCTCCCGCGATGACCTTCTGCTCCCCCGAGGACGTCCGGTCCCTCCAGAACGCGGTGCGCGAGGCGAAACGCTCATCCGATATCGTGGTCGTCCTGCCCCACTGGGGGTTGCCGAACGTGAGCGCCCTCATGGATTACCAGCGTGACGCCGGGGGCGCTCTCGCCGCGGCGGGCGCGGACTTCATCGTCGGTCACCACGCGCATTGTATCCAGCCGGTGGAGATGGCCGGGAGCACGCCGATCGTCTACGGCGTGAGCAATTTCCTGTTTCACGAGCTTCCAGGCGGCATGTCCAGGAACGTGTACGACTTCATGTCGAAAGACGAACTCCTGGTAGAGGCCCGTCTCGGGACGGAGGGAGTGCGCGAATTGTCGCTCACGCCGCTCGTTCTGGACGCATCCGGACACCCGCGCCTCGCCGAAGCGGAGGAAGCGGCGCGGATCGTGGGAGAAGTCTCCGGCTCATCGGCGAAATACGGAACGAAGATCGAGTTCGAAGGCGGCCGCGGCTTGGTGAGGCTCAAAGAAAAAGCGGCCTTATCGATGCAATAGGAGGGAGAGGGGATGTCCAACGAGGGGACGGTTTCCATTGCGCTGGCCGGGGACGTGTTCATCGGCAAGAGGCTGCCTCGGCCGGAGGAGCCGGGAGCGGAACCCGTGCGCGCCCTGTTCGAGCGCATGGCGGGGGCCGACATGACGTTCATCAACCTGGAGAGCCCCTATTCCGAGAGGGGCTACCCGGCCGAGAAATACACGTTTCTGCGCTCCCACCCCTCCCTGATCGACGAACTGGACGAGATGGGGGTGGACGTCGTCACCCTCGCGAACAACCACATGCTCGACTACGGCTACGACGCGCTTTTCGACACCCTCTCCCTTCTCGATGCCAAAGGGGTCCGGCGCGTGGGAGCGGGCCGGAATCTGGAGGAGGCATACGCGCCGGCCATCATCGAGAAGAACGGAGTCCGCGTGGCCTTCCTGGGATACGCCTCCACCCTTCCGCTCGGCTGCGCCGCGGGTGAGAAGCGTCCTGGCCTCGCGCCCATCCATATCTTTTCCGCCTTCGTCCTGGAGCCGAGCCCGAGAACCCAGGAACAGCCCGGCACGCCCCCTCCGGTGAAAACCTTTCCGCTCCAGGCCGATATCACGCGCATGCAAAACGTCGTGGCGACGGCGAAGCAGGAAGCGGATATCGTGATCATCGCCGGTCACTGGGGGCTGGCGAGCCGCTACGACCTGGCGGAATACCAGACGTGCGTCGGACGCGCGCTCGTGGATGCGGGCGCGGACGTGGTTCTGGGGCATCACTCCCACACCCTCCAGGCGGTCGAGATCTACAAGGGAAAGCCGATCCTCTACGGAATCGGGAATTTCATCTTCCACGAACTACCCGATGTGGGAAGCCCCGAACTCTCCTATGGTGGCGTGATGACGCCCGAACTCATCAAGACGCGCATGCCGCGGGAGACGGCCCTCTTCGAGCTCACGGTCGAAAAGGGTGGGGTAGTTGATTTGGGTTTCGTTCCGGCCTTGATTGACGATGCAGGCAATTCCGGCCTGGTCGAAGGGGAGAGCGCCGAAGAAGTGATCGACCTCGTGGAGAGGCTCTCGGCGGAGTTCGATACCCGGATCACCCGGGAGGACGGCGTGGGGAAATTCGTGCTGGGCTAGAGAGCGTTGTGCGCTCTTCGCCGCATCGCCGACCCGGGCGTTTTTAGCAAGAGTCGTCCTGCATCTTCCATCAGCAGAAAACGATAGTTCATTCACCCGCGATGAGGATTGAAAATGGACATGGGCCTGGAGGGGAAGGTTGCCCTCGTCACCGGAGGGACGAGCGGGATTGGCAAGGCGACTGTACTGGCCCTGGCGGACCAGGGTGTGAAGATCGCCTTTTGCGGTCGGGATCAAGCCCGCCTGGACGCCGCACTTAAGGCGGTCGAGGAACAAGGCGGCGCGGGGTTCTCCCTGCGTGCGGACATCAGCGTGGAGGAGGAAGCGTCCGGGCTGGCGTCTCGCGTGGTCGAGACGTTCGGGCGGCTGGACATCCTCGTGAACAACGCCGGCCGCGCGGCGCCGAGTACGCTCTCCTCGCTGACGCCGGCGCAGATTCGAAAGACCGTGGACACGAAGATCGTCGGTTATCTCGTGATCTCGCGCGAGGCGGCGCAATTCATGAAAAGGCAAGGTGGGGGACGGATCATCAACATGATCGGAGGAACCGGCAAGGAGCCCCTGCCCGGCGTTCTGGGAGGAAGCACGACGAACGCGGCACTCCTGGGCCTGAGCAAAGGACTCTCCCAGGCCCTGGTCAAAGACAATATCCTGGTGAACACGATCTGTCTGGGGCAGATCGATACGCCCATGCAGGACTGGATGACGGAGCAACTCGCCGAAGAACGCGGGATATCGATCGACGAGATGCGGCGGGCCCGTGAATCACAGATTCCCCTCGGACGATTCGGCTCTCCCGAAGAGGTGGCGGGGCTGGCGGTGTTTCTGGCGTCGGTTCACGCGAGCTACATCACGGGCGCGACGATCAACGTCGACGGCGGAAAATTCCATTCGATCGTCTGAACGTTTGTGCCGCCTGACGGCGCCTGAGTTTCACCTGATCGAGAACGAGTGCGTGAGTGAATCGTGGTGCGTGCGTTATCGACGGGAGATTAACTTCGCTGTTCCGCAACCCGGATAGCTCTCATCGACATGAGAGAACAAGAGAAGCAGTTCAAAATTATTTCGAAGAAGAATAGCGCCTCAACTCTTCGACGACTTCCGGGTAGGTGAACCACTCGGGGATTTCCTCCCCGCTCGCCATCATTTCGCGAAGCCGCGTGCCGGAAATCCGGAGGATTCGGGTGTTCTCGGGAATCCGGTCCACCGGCAGGTAGCGCCCCTCATCCGGGGCGTAGACCATCTCCCGGAACGGGACCATCTCGATACCGCATTCGGCCTGGTGGGTTCTCAGCAGTTCCTGGGCGGCGTACGGGTCGTAGAAGGGCGCGCCCCGGCCGTCGACGCCGGGGCCGGCATGATCCCTCCCCACGATGAAGTGGGTGCAGCCGTAGTTCTTTCGTATGAGCGCGTGCCAGAGGGCCTCTCTCGGGCCGGCCATCCGCATCGCCAGGGGCAGAAGCGCCAAGATGACGGAACCGGGCGCGTAATGTTTGAGGACGTACTCGTAGCAGCGCACCCGGCATATATGGTCGACGTCTCCGGGCTTCGTCATCCCCGCCACCGGGTGCAGGAGCAGGCCGGCGCGGTTCTGCGAGGCGGCGTTTTGCGTCAATTCGACGTGCGCCCGGTGCAGCGGGTTGCGGGTCTGAAAGGCGACGACCCGCTTCCAGCCCATCGCCCGGAATTTCTCCCGCAACTCTCCGGGGGTGCGGCGGTACTCCGGGAAATCGGCGTGCCGGGGCAGGCGGATTCCGCGCAGGCGGCCGCCGATGTAGAAGGGGCCGGTTTCTTCGAAAAGATATCGAACCCCCGGATGCGCCCGGTCGAGGGTTCCGAAGACGCATTGCGCCTCTCGCTCAAAGTCGGCGCGCCAGACGTCTCCCGCGTCCAGGACGGCGAGGGGCGCTCCGCCGTCGTCGAGCAGGGCGAGCCGGGGGCGCTTCTCGATGCCGTCCGCCACATTCCCGGATACGTCGAGGACGACGGGGACGGGCCACAACGCTCCGTTTTCCAGACGCATGGATTCGAGAACGCAGTCGTAGTCCTTTCGGCTTGAATATCCCTGCAGCGGCGCGAAACCGCCGTTCAAGAGCAGTTCGAGATCGCACAGCTGGCGGGCGTTGAGTGTAATGTGAGGCAGATCGGCGGCCTCGCGTTCCAAAGCCGCTCTTTCCTCCCCGGGGACGAGGAGCATGGGATGCGCCTGAGGGTCGTTCTGTGGAGGCAAACCGGATACTCCCTTCAGGATGCGCAAGCGGGGTGGTTGAAAACCTCCTCGTCGGGGGCATCGCTTTTACCCCCCTTGTCAGGGGGCTTTTTTGTCTCCCTGCTCGGTCGGATTTCAAATTCACTCCCCCCTTGAGGGGGAGTCGCAGAAGCTGAGCGTTTTGTGCGAAAGCTGATGCGGTGGGGGGACGATTCTGAAATAAAAGCTCCCCCCACCAGCGCGACTGCGGGCTTCGCCCTTGTCTTGCTGACTCCCCCTCAAGGGGGGAGTGAAATCTAACGCGCTCCTTCTGTAGCGTTATTCAACAACCCCTCATCGGTCGATACAATCCCACCCTCACCGGTTAGGGTTGCCCTTCGATACGTCGCCTCCGGCGGCTACTCAGGGTGAGGGGTGTCGGGGAGCTTACGCCGCCACCGCCCCTTTAATGGAAACCCCAAAGGAGGGAATCCCGGTCTTCCTGCTTCCATACGCCCCGCTCGAGGCGTTCTTTTCTTTTTCCCTCGTGCCAGCGCTTGTATTCGATGGATGCGATGTTGGTGACGGTGTCGTTCTCATACAGTTGGCGCTTCTCGCGGGAAGAAAGCTCGTCCGGCGCCCCCGTGAGGGCGTAGCCGAACTCGCGCAGGGTCTCGCCGATCAAGCTCTCGATGACTCCCACGTCCGCCTCCGGCAGGCGATGCCTGTACATCTCGACGAAGTCGGTCGTGATGGGGCGGGCCGTCCTGGCGTGTATCGGGGTTTCGGCCCACTTTCTCGTCGATGCGGTCTCTTGATGGGCGAGCATGGCGGGCGAGAAGTCCTCCCCCAGGAATTCACACAGCTTGACCAGAACGGGTTCCGGCTCGGCGCAGAGCTCCTCGTACCTGACGACGCAGAAGGAATCGGGCGCCAGCGTTTCCGCCGATTCGTTCACGCTCCGGACGAAGTCGCGCCAAACGCCTGCGGTCGCGTAGAGGTTGTTCGGCCAGAGTGCTGAATCCGCGATGTCGATGGCGACGTCCCGGCCGTCTCTGATGATGTGGACGAACTGCGCGCCCGGATACATGGATTTCAGGTCCTCCATGTAAAAGCAGACGCGCGGCGTCTTCTCTCCCCACCGCTCTTTTCCCTCGGATTTTGCATACAAGCGGTGCAGGGCGGCGTACATCTCTGCGAAGGTGGGCGCTGTCATTTCATCGCGCACCTCTTGCGCGCTCGGCGAGATGGGCCATGCGCGGATCGTCGGCGTGGCGAGGGAGTCCTCGATCATTTCGGCGAGGTTCGCCTCGTTCGACAAGTCGCCGTAGCTGTAGAGATAGGGATAGATGAAATGCGTGAGCCACGCGGGCGGGGGCACCGCCAGGCGCGGGTGGGCGTCCAGAATGAGCCTCAGAAGCGTGGAGCCTGAGCGGGGCGAGCTGACGATGAATACGGGACGATCGATGTTCTCGTTCATGAAGAGCTTCCTCTCAAGACGGCCCCGGCGCGTGCGCGGCTCGCTCCGGGGCTTGGATGGAACGGGTGGGTTCCGTCACCCTCATGCGGGGAAACGCATCGTCTCCCAGGGGTATTCGTCGGGATTTCCCCGCGTGAAGTGCATGGTTTTCTCTATCAGGTCGAAGATGACCGCGGTACGGGTCGAGCACGGCTGCGCGCTGTTCGTCCGCGCTCCCGGCGCGCGCAGGTCCACCGCGCAGATCGAACCCACGCCCCCGTCCCCTTCGGGTCCTTTCCAGGCGAGCGTTCTTTTCAGGCTGTCGAGCGCTTCCGCCTTGCTCATCCCCTGGGGAACGGACTCGTGGAGCCTCTCAAGCGCGTTCTGCATGTAATCGCAGCGCGTCTCCCTGTCCTCGCGCACGTGTCCGGGCAGGCGGGCCTGCTCGTCCAGCAGGATGAGGCGCCCGTTGTTCCCGCGCGCCGCGCAGCCTTCCGCGTAGACGCGGGATTCGATTCTGTCCTCGCAGTGTTCGAGCACGGCGACCCTGCCCGTCGCGTCGGCCAAGAGGAAGTTTCCGCCCCGCTGCCCGGTGCCCTCGCCCGTGTGTCTGGGGATGACGTCGTGCAGGTAGGGGAGCGTCTCCTCGACGGTCTCGTAGCGCTCCAGGAGGCCTGCCGCGATGGCGCTTCTGCGGTCGACGTCGAGCGGGAAGTCTTTTTGTTCCTTCACGGGTTCGTCTTTCTCGTCGAAAGGCCCCCGGTAGTCCAGGAAAGAGCGGATGACGGCCAGGCCCTTTTCGTTCATGCCCGAGTTCACGCCGGGCCGCGAGGACGTGTTGAAGCCCATGAAGTCGTTGCCCGCTCCTCCGGTGATGCAGCCGTGCCAGTGCCCGACCTGCATGTAGTCCGAATTCTTGAGCGCGAAGGCGATCGCGTTCCCCTTGGAATCACGAGTCGCAACGGCGCCTATGGTGCACATTTTATTCTCCTCGCCGGATTCCTGAGTTTTGAACAACTCGATTTTCCGGCCCTCCCGGGCCAGCGGTATTCCTGATGATACCTCATCATGTTACGCGAGGTTCACCCATACGGGACTGCTCCAGGCTTTTTCCTGATCCACCTGAACCACGCGCACCCAATAGGTGTTCAAGCCGGAATACGCATCGTGATCCGTATACTCGAAGCGCGCTTCCCAGGGTCCGTCCGACGCCGGCGCTCTTCCGACTTCGATCCGTTGGCCGAGTCTCCCGGCATCCACCACGGCGGAATTTCCAAGAAAATCCCGGATGTTCCCCCGAAGTTCCGCGTGTTGCGTCTGGATCTCCATCTCGCCCGCATCGCCGTCCAGCTTCAGGTTGAACCCCCGGGAATCTCCCGCGGTGTAGAGGCTCCACGAGATACCCGATTCCGCGCTTGCGTCGAGACTATCCCGATTTTCAACGAACGCGACGGGCTCTGCCGCGAGGATCCGCGCTTCGCTCAAGGCCAGGCGGCCGTCCCACAGGGTGGAGCGTCCGCGCCCGCGCACGCGCGCTCCAGAGAACAGGACGCGAAGCCGGTTGCCCTCCAGGTCCTGTGCGATTTTCTCGGTGTGAACCCGCGTCATGCCGCGGAATACCTCGATTCGCTCGATGGGGCCCGTCCCTACGGCCTCGACGGAGATGTGGGGCGCTTCCGCCCCATCGATCTCCTCTCCCATCCAGCGGTCGTTCACGGTGAAGCGCAGGTAAATCCGCTCGCCGCTCGTGGCGTAGCAGCGGCGCGCCTTGATGTCGGCCCAAATGGATTCCCGCGTCAGCTCACCGGCGTAGAGCGCCGTCAGGCCGTTGCGGGCCGCGAAATGGCTCACGTCCTCGCTCGGGTAACAGGCGCCGGGCTGGCCGTAGTGGTCGTCGCTCCCGGCGACGAAGCCCACCTTCATGTTCCGCTCGATGGATTCCTCCAGCATCCACTCGAACATGCCGTGCTTGGAGTGAATCTCGATGACGGGTTCGAGTTCGGGATCGTGAAACGCGAGATTGGCGGGCCGGCCGCCCACGTGGGGGAGGCTCAGCGCTCCCCCGCCGCGCAGCTGCGCGTGGAGCTTGGTGATGTGGTCGCGATCGGTATCGGCGTCGGAGAGGTCGGTCTGCAGCCAGTGGGAGCAGCGGTGGATCGCGGCGTCCTCATCGAAAAAGAAAATGGCGTGATCCCCGCCCATCGGGGTGGTGCCCGACCACTCATAGCCCAGGAACGGGACGAAGCGGCCCGGCTCGTGGAAGGCGCGGGTCTTCTCTTTCAGCTCCTCCATGTCCTCGTTCGTGACTTCGAAGCAGTTCCCCTGGTGGGTGGTGAACTCGAGCGCGCCTGCGTCGCGGGCGAAGCGGTAGAACTCCTCGAAACTGTTGACACCCACCGTGCCGGCCGTCTGGCCCCCGTGAAAATCCCCCCAGTGAAGGCGCGGGCCCTCTATCCGCCCGTGCACGACGACGGGGTTCGTGAGCGCCTCGCGCCCCGCCCCGTCCCTGACGCGAATTCGGGCCACGCCCTCGCTTTCAAAAGTTATTTCCTCCGTCCGCACGAGCGCGATACCGTCTCCACCAAAGCGCAGACCCCCGGGAAGGCCCAGAGCAGCGCCCTCGGCTTCGATGTGAATCTCTTCCGAACAGCCCTCAGCGACGTTGCCGTGACGATCTTCGGCCTTTACGAGCAGCCATCCCTTTTCGCCGACGGCGGCCTCGGAAATCATGACGGCGACGAGGCGGCGCGCTTCTCCGCCCTTGATGCGGAGCGTCGGCGAAGCGGGCAGGGGCTGAAAGTTCCCCGCACCGAAGGGGTCGACGAATATCTTGAACTCGAAGTTGCTCTCGCTGAAGGTCTGGGCCTTGAGGCCGGGACTTCCCCCGCTCGTATCGCCCAGGGTGATCTCGATGCTGTCGCCTTCCCAGAGGCATCCGTCCAGAACGTCGACCGTCAGGGCCTGGCGCCAGTGGCGGATGTATCCGCGCCTCTCGAACCGGGGTGCGAGCACGGCTTCGGACTCGGAGTGGAGCCTCACCGTGGTGTAGTTCTCCCCCTCGGGGTCGTCGAACTGCGGCGCGCCCCAGTTGCTGACCTGCCGGAAGGCGACCTTGATGGAGCCGCGCTCATCGATCCCCCAGCGCCCCACCTCGTAGCGGATTCGCCACGTGCCGAACTCGCCCGCCACCGCATCGGCGGCAGGTTCGACTTCGGCTGAGCCCAACTCATCCGTCCAGTTCCGTAT
>WTGD01000263.1 GCA_011523725.1 Nitrospinota bacterium | reverse complement strand
GTAGTAGGGCGGCCCCTATGGCCGCCCTACCCCCCGTGGCCGCCCACATTGAGGATATTAATTCGCGTGGTTGCGCCTACGGGGACAGGCACAGGGGCCTGTCCCTACGCTCCCCCCGGTTAGTTCCATTCTCCGAGTCACGAAATCAGGACTTTTTCAACAACCCCGCATGCGTCCCCTGCACCGGACATCCCGCTCGTTTTTATGTTAAGAACGAATGGAATTTAATCAGTTTTGGCGGAAAGGCAACGCGAGGAAGAGAGAAAGCATCTTATGAGTCAGCCTCCCGGTTTCGATGAAAAAGCGGCCCGGCGCGTCGAGGCCGTATACACGACGGCGGACGTGGCCGCGCAGCGAAGCGCTCTTCTGCAGATTGTCGCTCCACAGCCGGGTGAGCGCGTGCTCGATCTGGGTTCCGGCCCCGGTTTCATGACGCTGGAAGCCGGGCGCTTGGTGGGGGAGGGGGGCGCCGTTTTCGGCGTGGACAAGAGCGCGCCCATGCTCGCCCTCGCCGAGAAGCGCTGCACGTCTCAGCCGCATGTGTCGTTCCGGGAGGCCGACGCGTTGCGCCTTCCTTTCGAGGACGGCGGTTTCGATGCGGCCATCATTTCACAGGTTTATGAATACGTCACCGAGATGGAGGCCGCCCTGGCGGAGCTTTTCCGCGTACTGCGGCCGGGCGGCCGCGCCCTCATTATGGACACCGACTGGGGTTCGCTCGTTTGGAACGCGCAGGACGCCGCGCGGGCGAAAAGGATTTTCAGGGCGTGGGACGCGCATCTGGCAGACCCCCACCTGCCGAGAAGGTTATCGTCCCTGCTCAAAGGCGCCGGCTTCGAGATTGTAGACGTGAGGGTTTTGCCTCTTCTCAATACGGAGTATCCTGCGGAGAACTACAGCCACGGCATGGTGAGCGTCATCGTGCCCTTCGTCATCCGCAAGGGCGGCGTGCCGAAAGAAGAGGCCAAGGCCTGGGCGGAGGATTTGACGGCGCTGGGCGAGCGCGGGGAGTATTTTTTCAGCCTCAACCGCTACGCCTTTCTGGCGAGAAAACCAGGGGCCTAGAATGGACAGGTTCATCGACAGCCACAACCACCTGCATGGATTCAGCTTCGACGACTGGGAACTCCAGGGCATGTGCGGGATGGTGGGTTCCGTCATCTCCTGCGGCAACCCCCACGTGCACCGCGAGATATGGAAGCGGGCGCCGGAGCCGGAAGACGTGAGGAGGCTTTGGGAGAGCCCCTTGAGGATGGCCGAAGCCGCCGAGGCCAAACACCACATTCGCGCCATGTGCGCCGTAGGCGTCAGCTCGATGACGCGGGTGGACGGCTGGGAGCGGCTCATCGACGAGCTTCCCGGCTTTCTGGAGAACGAACGGGTGGCCGCCCTGGGCGAGGTGGGCCTCGATCCGGGGCAATACTTCGGGTTTTCATGGGAGCTGGAAGATCAGGCCAGATGCCTCGAAGCGCAGGCGCGCCTCGCGTCGGAGCTCAAAAAGCCCCTGATGCTCCACACGCCCACCTACAAGAACCCGAAGGAGTTTCTGGGCGGCGTAGACACGCAAGGAGAGGTTTCGCCCGAGGAATTCAGGCTCCATTACCTGAAGATGGACCTGGAAATCATCAACGCGGCCGGACTCGACCACGCACTGCTCGTTATCGACCACGTGGATGCGACGATTGTGGATTTTGTTCACGAAGAGACGGGCGCATGGTGCGCGACGAGCCTCGGCAGCCGCCTTCGGCCGATTCCCCCCTCCGCCGTCGTGGAGTGGGTGCGGCGTCACGGGGCGGGACGCATCATGCTCAACTCCGACCTCATCCCCTACACCTCGAACGACCTCTACTGCATCCCCCGGGCGATCCGCGCCATGCGCCGGGGCGGCATTGCCGAGGCGGAGATCGAAAAGGCGGCCTTCGGCAACGCGAACGCGCTCTTCGGTTTCGGCCTCTAGATCAGTCCAGTACCGCCACGGCGCGCACCGGCGAGCCCGTGGCGTCCTTCAGCTTGATGGGCAGGCACAGGAAGGTGAAGCGCTTGCCCACCAGGCGCCTGGGAATCACCAGATTCTCCGTGTTGAGCATCCCCCGCTCCTTGCACACCTGGTGCGAAGGGTAGGGCTCTTCCGATTCGGGGAACATCTGCGTGGGGTTTTCTATCGTGAACGCCTCACAGCCGATGTTGCGAACCCCCCGGTCGGCGAGATACTCGGTGGCGGGCCGGCTCAGGCCCGCGAATTCCTTCCACCATACATCGGGATTCGGGTCCTTGAAGGACTTCTCGAAATGGCCCGTGTGGTACAGGAAGGCGTCGCCCTCCTCGATGGAAAGCCCGTGTTTGTCCAGTTCGCGCTCGATGTGTTCGGTCTCGATGTAGGTCTTGGGCGCGACGTCCGAGAAATCCACGCAAATCGCGCTTGAATAGAAGCGATCGAGCGGCAACTGATCGATGGAGGGCGCGTCTCCGGGCACGTAGTGGTTCAGGGCGTCCACGTGGCTTCCGGTGTGGTCCGAAAGCGTGAGCTTCATGGCCGCGAAAGAGAATTTCCCGTGAAACCTTTCGGATGACTCCTCGTGCGTCATCATCGGTTCAATTGCTACCTTGGGATGGAACGGACGCTCGAATCCGCCCGCTGCCACAGTCTGTGAGAGGTCGATCAATTCCATGAAATTTTATCCTTTCTGCATAAAACGCGAATCAAATCTCTATCTTCAGGCCATCATGGTCTCGACGGGCGCCCAGAAGCGGTCGAGCGCCAGATCCTCGGCGATCGCATTCGCGCAGTTGTAACCCGGCGCTCCCGTCACCGCGCCGCCCACGTGTGAACTCGAACCGCAGAGATACAGATTCCCGATCGGCGTGCGGAAGTCGCTCACGTCCGGATGCGGGCGGTTGTAGCCCAACTGCTCGGGAATGTAGGCGCCCACATGGTGGCTCGCGCGGACGAAGTTCGGGTTCATGCGCACGATGTCGAGGGGCGTGTAGAGATAGCTGCCCATGATGTTGTCGTGGTTGATGTTGGGCGCGTAGTGCGTCCAGGAGTCGATGAAGTGCTGGGTGTACTCCTCGCGACGCGCGTCCCACGCCTCGGCCCCGCCGTCTTTGAGTTCGAAGGGCGCAAACGGCCACCAGTAGCCTACGTGCGTTCCCTCGGGCGAGTAGGTCGGGTCGAAGTGGCTGTTGCTGCCGCCGTTGCCCATGAGCTTGGGCAGTTCGCCCTCGTGGATCGTCTCGAAGCACGCGTCGATCTCCTCGGTCGAGTCCGCGCCCCAGAAGATGTTGAACGTCTTGTTGATGTCGGGCTCGAATTTCGCGGCCGTGAAGTCGGGCGCTTCCTTGAGCGCGAGGTGGATGGTGCACAGCCCGTGGCTCGCCCACTGGTACTCGAGCGCCGCTCTGGCGAGCTTGCCGCCGAAATAATCCTCCCCGGCCAGCCTCACCGTGAGCGGCCAGTTCACCCCGCTCGCCACGAACTCGGTGGCCTCGATGCGGGTGCCGTCATCCAGAATGACGCCGGTGGCGTCCCCGCTTTCGACGGTGATCTCGCGGACTTCTGAATTCGTGAGCACTTTGCCGCCGCCCCGCACAACCACGCGCTCCAGCGCCCGGGTGAAGTTCACCGAACCGCCCACGGGCAGGGCGAAGCTCGCGATGCGCGAGAAGATGCGAGGGAAGAAGATGCCGGTCGAGGGCGTATTTTCGAGGGTGAAGGAGCCCAGGAATAGCTTGAACAGCACGCGCAACCTGTCGTCCTCGAAATGCTGGTCCACCGCCTCGTACATGCTGAGGTTCGCATAGCTCAGGAACTCACGCCCCAGCGGCCCGGCGAAGCGCTCTTTCAGTTCTTCGGGCGGCAGGGGGGCGCAGTACATGAACGAAGTGATGATGTCGAGCATCCCCTCGGTGAATTTGACGTGGAGGTCGCGGTAGGTTCTCGCGTCGTTTTTGTTGATGCGCTCGATCGATTTGACGGTCTTCTCCACGTCGCGGTGGATGACGAACGCCGTGCCGTCGCTGAAGGCGCAGCCTTGCTGAAACTCCGGGTAGACCATGCTGAAGCCGTATTCGTGGAGTTCCAGATCGCGCAGGATGGGGCTTCTCTCCAGCCCCACGTAGTAGTTCGAGTGCAGGTTGTGCTTGAAGCCCGGCAGGGTGACTTCGTGCGTGGAGCAGCCCCCGCCGGCGACGCCGGAGCGTTCCAGAACGGCCACCTTCTTCCCGGCTTTCGCCAGATAAGCGGCGCATACCAGGCTGTTGTGCCCGCCGCCGACGAACAATCCATCGTAAGATTCGGTCATGATCCTTCTCCTCTGCAAGGACTCAGCCTTTTGAGCTGCCCAGGAACTTGTCGGTATTCGCTTCTATTCTGCCTTGTTAAGGCGCATTTCTCAATACGCGTATTCCTCTCAGGCCTCGGGAATGTAGGCCGTGGCGTCGATTTCCACGAGAAAATCCTCCGAAGCCAGCCCGTCGACGATGACGCCCGTGCTCGCGGGCGCATGGGGGCCGAAGTATTCCGCGATCACCGCGTAGACGGGTTTGCGGTACGCCCTGTCGGTGATGTAGTTCGTGAGCTTCACGACGTGGGAGAGGTCGCCGCCCGCCTCGGCGAGAAGCTGACAGATGTTCTCGCATGCCTGGCGGGCCTGGGCGGCGGCGTCCCCGCGCACGGGCGGGGCGCCGTCGAGCCCCTCGCCGGTCTGGCCCGAGAGATAGAGCGTCCGGCCCGCCAGGAGGGCCTGGGAGTAGCTCCCCGCCCCGGCGGTCACCTGCGTCGTGTGGAATTTTTGAAATGGCATGGCGTGGTCTCCATGAATCAGCGGAAAAACCGCGACGGGAGAGCGGAGGCTTTCTTGTCGTCCGGATGGATATACCGGTTCGAACGGCAGAGGGATCCGGCGGGCAGGGCGTCTGCGCCTGCCCGAGCGCTCGTTATTCCATGTCGAACATCGCCGTGGATGCGACCTCGATCAGGTTGTTTTCAGGGTCTCTGAAGAAGATTTGGGGATATCCGTAGGGCTCGTCGTGAAACGGGATGTCATTAGCTTTAAGCCTCTCCTTCATCCCCTCCAGATCCTCGGTCACCATCCCGATGTGGTGGTCCATGTAGCTGTCCTCGTTGTCGCTGATGGAATGCTTGACGTGCGTGTCGCTCACCTTGGCGAGGTGGATCTGGTGGTCCGCTCCCGCCTCGAACCAGTAGCCCGGGAAGGGGAAGTGGGGCCGGGGCATTTCGGGAAGCCCCAGGATTTCGTTATAAAACTTGTGCATGGCCGGCAAATCCCGGCAATAGAGGCTGAAGTGCTGCAGGAACTTGATTTTGGACATCGGCGTCTCTCCTCGGGTTGTCGTGTTCTTTCTCACACTTTTAATGCTCTTTTCCCTCTCTGGCAAGGCGCGGCTTGCGCCGGGGATACTCAAATCCGCCCGATTGTCGTATCCTGCGGAAAACACCAAGCTGGAGGATTTCCCCATGGCGAGTCGTTTCGTGGTCGAAAACGCCTGCGTCCTCACGCAGAACGATGCGCGCGAGGTCATCCCCCGCGCGTCGGTGCTGGTCGAGGACGGCCGGGTCGCCGGGATTTCGGACTCCGGGATAAACGCGGGCGCCGCACGGGTGGTCGACGGCGCGGGAATGGCCCTCATGCCGGGGCTGGTAAACGCCCACAGCCACATCATGTGCATTCTGCTGCGCGGCGGCCTGGGCGCGGACAGGCGGCTGATGGACTGGCGCCTGAACGTCATGGCGCCCGGCCAGGTGGCCTATACGCCCGAGGATGCGGCGCTCTCCGTCAAGCTCTTCGCGTGCGAGGCGATTCGCTCGGGCACGACGGCGGTGGTGACGAACGAGCGCATCCCGGTTCCGCTGGCCGAGGCGATGATAGAGGCCATGGACGACTCGGGAATGCGGAGCGTCTTCGCATTGAGCTTCAACGAGATGTCGCCACAGGGAAAACTCGCCGAGCGGGCGCACTCCCACATCGCCGCCTGGGGCAAGACCTTTCCGCCCAGCCTCAAGACAAGGGACGAGGTGTTCGAGGAGACATCCCATCTGGTGGACAAGTACCACGGCCGCTCGGGGGGCCGCGTCCTCGTCTGGCCGGGGCCGAACATCCCCGTCTACGTGAAACCCGAGACGTTCCGCGAGGTGGACGAATGGGCCGGAGCGCGCGGCCTTCGCGTCTCGACCCATGTATCGGAAGACCCGATGGAATCGGAAGTGGGCGGCCTTCCCGTCGTGCAGCATCTGGCGGCCTGGGGGCTGCTGTCGGAGCGCCTGGTGGCGGGCCACTGCATCCATTTGAGTGAAGAAGATGTCCGGCTCCTCAAGGAATCGGGGACGCAGGTGGTGCATTTGCCGTCCAGCAACATGTATCTGGGCTCGGGCGTATCGCCGGTACCCCGCATGCTGGGCTACGGGGTTCCCGTGGCCCTGGGGACGGACAACGCGAACTGCAACGATCTGGCCAACATGTTCTGGGAGATAAGGCTCGCCTGTTTGCTCCACAAGGGGGTCCAGCAGGACCCCGCCGCTATCACGGCCCAGCAGGTGCTCGACATGGCCACGCGAAACGGCGCGCGCGCCCTCGGCCTGGAGGATGAAATCGGCAGCATCGAGGTGGGCAAGCGGGCGGACATGATTCTGCTCGACATGAGCGGCCCGCACATGTACCCGAATCATCATCTGCCGTCCATTCTCGCGTATCAGGCCCACGGCACGGAGGTTCGCTGGGTCTGGGTGGACGGCGAGCCGCTCATGGAGGCGGGAAGCCTGGCCGGGGTGAGCGAGGATGAGGAACGCTCGATTCGGGAGGAGGCGCAGGCGGCGTCCGCGGCCATCGTTGAGCGCGCGGGTCTGATGGTTCCGGGAGGATGAAACGGAAGTTTTGTGAATCCAGCACATTGTAGCGTATGACAAATACTGAGGAGGTGGACTCGTGTTTGATACCCAGGTGGTGAAGTTCCAGATGTCGGGACCCGAGGACGTCTCGGGTCTCGCGGAGGCGGTGGCCGAAGGCCGCATCCAGGCGGCGGACATTCAGGCCGTCATCGCCAAGACGGAGGGCAACGGGCGGGTGAACGACTATTCGAGGCCCTACGCGCTCCATTCTTTTGAAGACTACATGATGGAGAAGCTCGGCCTCACCCGCACCGAGGTGCAGGGCATGTGCGCGATGGTGATGTCGGGCGGCTGCGAGGGGGTCATGAGCCCCCACGCGGTGGCGTTTTCGAAAACCGACGTGGGCGAGGCAGAAGGCCCGGGCGAGAAGCGCCTCTCCATGGGGGTCGCCTTCAGCAGGGAGCTTCTGCCCGAGGAGCTTGGTACGATGGCGCAGGTGGACCTCGTGGCCGAGGCGGCGGCGGAGGCGCTCGAGAGGGCGGGCGTGGATTCGCTGGATGACGTGGGCTACGTGCAGGTGAAGTGCCCGCTTTTGACGTCGGACCGCATCAACGACGCGGCCTCGCGCGGCAAGAAGGTCGTGAGCACGGACACCACGCGCTCGATGAGCCTCTCGAACGGCTGCTCGGCCCTGGGCGCGGCGGTGGGCATCGGGGAGATCGCGCGCGATTCGTTCGAGATTTCCGACGTCTGCAGCCGGGGCGACCTGTACTCGGAGATGATCTCCTGCTCGGCGGGCGTGGAGCTCATGCGCTCGGAAGTCGTCGTCCTGGCGAACTCCTCCCAATCCGTGAGCCGCTACAAGATCGGCCGCGCGGTGATGCAGAACCTGATCGATGCGGACGCCGTCCGGCAGGCGCTTAGAAACGCAGGGCTCGACTTCGACGGCCTCCCGAGCCAGGAGGATTTGAGCCGGGTGGTGCACGCATTCGCCAAAGCGGGCGCGCCGTGGGACGGCAGGCTTCTGGGCAAGCGCGTCACGCTCTTGACGGATTCGGTTCTGGGCACGCGGCCCGTGCGCGCCGTGGCGAACGCCGTCATCGCCTCCGTGGTGCAGGACCCGGCCGTCTACGTCTCCGCCGGCCTCGTGTTCCACATGGGGCCTGTGGGCGGCGGGGTGGTTTCCGCCATCATCGAGGCGTAGAGATTGCGTGGAGTGCAAAATGGTCAGGGAGAAGGACGCCTGAAAAATTTTGATGGTAAGGTGTTGAAATATATGGAACTGCGATCTCCTGGCGCTTTTGAGGACAAAAAATTCTTGACACGATTCCGGGCCTTTGCTAGGATTTGAGAGTACAAATCGAAAGTAGCAAGAGGAGGGCTGTCATGGTAAGAAACTTGATAGTAACCGCCTACAACACATCTCTCCGGAGGGTACTGAAAACGGCTCACCACCGGAAGAGGGTTCTGAAAAAACCCTAAACTGCCCCTTGGTGTTACCTGAAACGGGACATTGAGGGAAATTCAAAAACAGCAGGCGGCGTCGACGGGCGCCGCCTGTTTTTTTGTGCCTTTTTGGAGGGGCGGGGGGAACTCCCTCTCCCCCGGTAGCGACGAAGTTCCCCCACTTTCCTCACCCTGAGTAGCGGTCGAAAGTAAAACGCGACTGATGAAGGGCTGTTGAAAACCCCCTTGTCGAGGAGCTTTGCTTTTACCCCCCTGTTAAGGGGGGATACAGGGGGGTTGGTTTGCCGGCGGGGGAGGCGTCCCCTTCGACAGGGTTCAGGACATGCTCCGCCGTCCCCCCGCCTTCCTCATCCTGAGTAGGCGCGTAAGCGCCGTATCGAAGGATGTCCCGAGCCTGTCGAAGGGAATGCCCTCTCGACCATAAAGGCAACCCCCCTACCCCCCCTTGACAGGGGGGCAAGAAAAAGCAAAGTCCCCTCTGCCCGGCGAGGGTATCGCCTTTTTGTACCTCCCTGTCATGGGGCTTTTTCAACAGCCCTCGATGAAGGAGCGTTTGTATCGAAGGGCGATCTTCGTCCGCCGGGAGGATGGCAGCCCCATCCCTCGATACGGCGCTGCGCGCCTACTCGGGATGAGGGGCGATGCGCCAAGCGGCTCTCCTGTTATTCCCCGTGTCCCGGCGGGCGGCCGCGGTTCATCTCGTCGGGCTCTTCGGCGAACTCCATGCGGTTTTTGATGGCGTCTATCGTGAAATCCTTCATATCGCCTGCGAGTTCGGGGTTCCACATCGGGTAGAACACTTCGAGCGCCATTCCCGGTTCATCGCTCACGAGCCTCAGGGTGTGCATCGCGCCCGCCCTGACGTGCACCACGTCGCCCGGCCCGATGCGCCGCACCTCGTCTTCGAGCGTGAACTCCCACTCGCCCGCCTGGATGTAGAAGAACTCCTCGTGGTCGGGATGATTGTGCAGTTTCGACGGCGTGCCGCCCGGCTCGGTGATCAGGTGCTGCATCTGGATGTTGTCGCCGAAAATCCGCCTGTGCGCGACGCCGGGGCGGTCGTGGCTCAAGGGGAGCATGTCCCAGTTGTAGAAACTCATGACGCCTCCTGTGGGTGAGGGAAAATGATCGCTTTCGAACGGAGAGGCTTCGGTGCGCCCGGCCCGCCCGTTGTCTGTGAACGATGCGCGATCATTCTAGGGGCAGGGGCGGGGGTAAGACAATCGGTGCGCTCATCCGCACGAAAAAAGAGCGGGACGCCCCGATCCGCATGGCTCCCCGCGCCGCTCTGGGGTAGACTAAAGTCCCTTCGCTTATATCTTTGCGCTTTTTCAGGAAGAGGAGATGGATATGCGGTTCTCCGTTGCGGGCGGTGATGGGCGCGACCAGGGGACGGACGCCCTGGTTCGCCTCATGAGGAAAGACGAGAAGGACGAACATCTCGAAAAAACGCTGGGCGGCGCGCTGGCCTCCTTGCGCGAGCGCAAGGTGTTCGAAGGGAAGGAGGGGCAGGTCTCCGTCTTGCCGATGCCCGAGGGAGGGGGACCCAGGTTCGCGATTCTCGCAGGGATGGGCGATGCGGCTACGCCGGAATCGATTCGTTGCGCGTCCGCGCTGGCGGCGAAGCGCGCGCGCGCGGAGAGGCTCGGGAGCATCGCCGTCTCGGCTTCCTCCCTCGTGAATGAGGGTCTCGATGCCCGTGGGGCGGCCCAGGCGGTCGTGGAGGGCGTGGGCCTCGGCCTCTACCGTATGGATAAGTACAAGAGCGCGGACGGGGAGGAGAAAACGGAAGTCTCGCGGGCCGTTTTGTGTGGCGGGCCGAATAAGAACCTGAGCGCGATGCGGCGCGGCGTGCGTTACGGGCGCGCCCTGTGCGAGGGAACGAACTACGCGCGCGACCTCATCAACACGCCCAGCAACGAGAAGCGCCCGCCCGCACTCGCCGGAATGGCGCGCGCGATGGCGCGGCGCGAGGGCCTTCGCTGCCGCGTGCTGGATGAGAAGCAGATGGAAAGAATGAAGATGGGCGCGCTCCTCTCTGTAAGTCGGGGCAGCAGCGAGCCGGCGCGCATGGTCATACTGGAGTACAGGCCCCAGGGTTCCAGGACGAAGCCAATCGCCTTCGTCGGCAAGGGGGTGACGTTCGACACCGGCGGCATATCCATCAAGCCGAGCGGCGGGCTCGAACTCATGACGACCGACATGAGCGGGGCCGCCGCCGTGCTGGGCGCGATGCTCGCCGTCGCGCGCTCGAAGCCCCGCGTGCCCGTGGTGGGCGTGGCGGGCCTCGTGGAGAACATGGTGGACGGCGACGCCACCCGCCCCGGCGACATCGTGCGCTCGATGAAGGGAACGACGGTCGAAATCCACAACACCGACGCCGAGGGCAGGCTCGTGCTCGCCGACGCGCTCCACTACACGCGCGAGAAGTACAAGCCCCAGTGCATGATCGATCTCGCCACCCTGACGGGGGCGTGCATGGTGGCGCTCGGCCAGAAGGTGACGGGCATGTACGGAACGCACGACGAGTTGCTGGAGCGCGTGCGCGACCTGGGCGATCGCACCGGCGACCGCGTCTGGCACATGCCGCTCTTCCCGGAATACGGCGAGGCGATGAAGGGCAAGATCGCCGACATGTGCAACATCTCGGGCGGCCGCTGGGGCGGGGCGAACACCGCGGCGGCCTTCTTGCAGCACTTCGCCGACGAGACGCCCTGGGTGCACCTCGACATCGCGGGGCCGTCTCATACCTCGAAGGCCGGACCCTACCG
>WTGD01000392.1 GCA_011523725.1 Nitrospinota bacterium | reverse complement strand
GGCGGACGCGCGACGTTCTCGAAATCCGGGAACTGGGCCTGCCCGTGTGGTGCCGCGGCGCGAGGCCCCTGCCCTATTCGAAGCGCCTCGTCGCCTCGGAGCGCGACGTACCCGTCACATGCTGCGGGGTGCGGGTGGCGGCGGGAGACATCGTCGTCGCCGATGCGGACGGCGTGGCCGTGGTGCCGCAGGATGAAACCGAAGCGGTGCGCGAGCGCACGCGGATCGTCATGGAAATCGAGGAGGAATTCACCCGAAGGTTCAAGGCTGGCGAATCGGGCGCGGAACTCGTGAAGATGATGCGAAGGAAATGGGAATGAGGATTACCCGGGTCGAACCTTTGCATTCTTCTTCCATCGCGCCCCTCGCCTTGGTATATTCTCACGACGAGAGGGCGCATTGCGGGCGGGCCGCAGACGAGGGATCGGACGAACCCGCCGCATTCATCACGAGGGCCAGGACGAAAATGACCGGACCCAGACCCCTGGAAGAAGACCTGAAGCTGGTGAAATACAGGAACAGCTACTGGGTCGTGCTCGAGCCGGAAGGAATCCCCCTGGTGGAATTCGCCGCCCAACACATCGACACGCTCGGCGAGCCGCTCTACGAGTGGATGAAGACCCGCCTCTCGCGTGATACCATCCTCGAGTTCCATGCCGACGACAAATTCGACTGGCAGGGGTTCAAAAAATTCATGGAATCGAAGGGATGGGACATCAGCCGGAACGAACCGGGCATCATCAACGCCTGACCGGAAGCCGCCGAAATAGAAAACCCATCACCGCATCAGCGCCGCCGAAACAAGACCCAAGGAGAGATTTGCATGATGAAAGTTTTGTTGATTCTCGCATTTCTGACACCCGTTTTCGCCGCGCATGCGAACGAGAGCGCATCGTCCCACCACTCCAAATACGCCGGCCAGGAGAGCCGGGCGATCAAGAGCCTCTCGGCGGAGGACATCGCCGAGCTCAGGCGCGGCGGCGGCTGGGGGCTGGCCAAGGCGGCGGAACTGAACGGCATGCCGGGGCCGATGCACCTTCTGGAGATGAAGGACGAAATCGATCTCAACGATTCCCAGCGCTCGGCCATCGGCGCCATATACCGGCGCATGAAGAGCAAGGCCATCCTTCACGGCGAGCGCCTGATCGATCTGGAGCGACGCCTCGAGAGCGGCTTCCGGGACCGGACCATCACCGACGCGCTGTTGCGCGCTTCCTTAAGCGCTATCGCCGAGACGAAAAAGGAATTGCGCTACGTCCACCTGGCCGCGCACATCGAGACTTTGAAGGTTCTCTCGGAGAAGCAGATTCGGAACTACAACGCGCTCCGGGGCTATTCCAATCCGGACCCCTGCGCCAACGTGCCCAAGGGCCACAACGCGGAAATGTGGCGCCGGCACAACAACTGCGACTGATGGCGAACCAGGGCGAGCGGCTCATCGCACTCAAAAGCGGGCTGGATGCGCGTGAACTCCACATTCTGAACATCGAACTCGACCGCCGCCGGAAATCGACGGGCGTCACCTACGCGCTCTGGTTTTTCATGAGCTGGCTGGGGCTGCACAAGTTCTATCTGGGCAGAATCGCGACGGGCGTCGTCTACGTCGTCGCTCCCTGGATATTGATTCTCGTCTTCGTGGTCGGCTTCGTCATGGCGGAATCGAACCCCGAGGCGGGCGGCGCGACAGCCGTGTTGAGCCTGCTCGCCCTGCTCGTCTACGGCGTCTGGTGGGTCGTGGATCTGTTCACGATTCCGAGGCAGGTGAACGCCTGCAACGAAAACCTCGAACTGGAGATCATCGCCTCTTTGAACGCGAGAAAACAGGGGCCGGGCCTGTCGCCGAACCCCACGCGGCCGGAATAGACGCCCAAGACGCCGCCCTTTACTTCGGGGCGTATTTCTTGCCCAGATTCTCCTCCCAGGTGAGGTAGCCCTCCATCGCGCTGCGGCCGATGTCGTAGGGCTTGAGCTGCACGTCTTTGGGCTGGGCATCCAGCCCCTCGCGCCCTGTTTCGAGAGGATGCCCCGCCTCCCGCCAAGCCGTCTTGCCGCCTTCGAGATAGCCCGCTCTGCGGTAGCCGAGTCTTTGCAGGGCGAGCGCGCTCAGTGCGGATTTACGCCCGTCCTCGCAGACGCACAGCACCCGCGCTCTCTGGTTCACCGCCCGCCCAGGCGCCTCCTCTTCCAGCCGGCCCCTGGATACCCAGGCGGATCCCGGCAGATGGCCCCGCTCATAGGAAGAACTCAAATCCACGTCCAGAACCGCGCCGAATCTCGGCCTGCGGGCGCTCGCCTCCCCCGCCGAATAGGCGCGTGTTTGCGCCCGCGCTCCTTCGAGAAGAAGAACCTCCCCCGCCCCCGCCGGGCTTTCTCCCGAAGCCGCCTCACTGGGTTTCTCTAACGCTCCTCCGGCTTCTCGCCAGGCGTTAAGGCCGCCGCGCAGCACGCTCACGTCCAGCCCCATCTGGCGAAGCCAGTAGGCCGCCATGACGCCGCGCGCGTTCTTGTCGCAATAGGTGACGACTTTCCCCGCGCGCACGGCGATTACCTCGTCGGTGCGCTGCGCCGCCTGTCCGCCCGGGATGGAGATGGCCCCCGGAATGTGGCCTTCCGAGAACTCGGGCGCGAGACGCACGTCGAGCACGTAGAGCGTGCTGGCGTCTGCTTGAGACTTAAGCGCGCGAAGCTCCTCGACCGAGACGAAGGGAATCCCCTCCTCCTCCGCCACCTGCGCGCCGAGCACCTCTCCGTGGGCGCGACTTTGCTCGGAGGGAGCGGGAATCTCGCTCGGTTTTCCCTCGTCGAGCTGCAAGCCTTCGAGCATGATGCCCATGCCGCCGTTTTTGAGCGCGCGCGCGTGCGTGACGCCCAGCCGGTGCAGCGCCTGGGTGCCGATGATGCTGCGGGTGCGGCCCGCGCAGTTGATGATGAGGGGCGTTTCCCTGTCCTGGTCCATATCCCACGCGTGAAGGATGAGTTCGCCTCCCGGCAGGCTCCGCCCCGTGGGGACGCAGAAGCGCTCGAATTCCACCTCCGTCCTGGTGTCGAATATGCGCGGCGGCGTATCGCCCTCGATCAGGTCGAAAAGCTCACGCGCCGTGATTTCCGGCACCTCGTTTTCCACGTGAATCCGCTCGCCGAAGTCCTTGCTCGGCACGTTCGTGCCCGAAACCGCCGGATACGCCTGCGCCTCCCACGCGCCCAGGCCGCCTTCGAGCACCGAGACGTCCGCGTAGCCGCACTCTTCGAGCAACGCTGCGACACGCTCTGCCCTCGGGCCGCCCTCGTCCACGCACACGACGGGCGTCGTCTTCACGGGCACGAGGCGCGCGGCCAATAACTCGATCGCGCCGCGCGGGGCGTTCGTCGTCATGAAGATCTGTTTTTCGTGAAACTCCATCGGGTCGCGCACGTCGAGCACAGCGTGCGGGCGGCCGCTCTCCATCAATTCCTTCAGCACAACCGGGGATATTCTTTTCACCATGTCTGCGATTCCTCAGGTTGGGGATACACTCCATGCGCCTAGCGGGAGGGAATGCCCGCCATGCGCCTGAATACCTCGATGATGGCCGACGTGTCCGCGTCGGCGAGTCCGCCATGCTCTGCGGCCTGGAGCACCTGCTGGTGCACGGAGCTGAGCAGCATGGGGGAGCCGAGCTTCTGGCCCTGCTCCAGCATGAGCCGCACGTCCTTGTGGTGCTGCTTGATGCGCGAGAGGGGTTCGTCGTAATCCGCATGAATCATCCGGGGGCCGCGCTGGTCCATCGCCTTGCTGTAGGCCGCGCTGTCCTTGAGCACGTCGAGCAGACGCTCCATCTCCAGACCCGACTTCATGCCCAGCACGAGTCCTTCGGAGAGCGCCAGGCGCGTCAGGCCCAGCACGAGGTTGATGACGAGCTTCGTCCGCGCGCCGGCCCCGTTCGGCCCCATGTGGTGGATGGAGCGGGCGAAGGTGGCGAGAATCGGTTCCGCCTTCTCGAAATCGCTCTCCTCGCCCCCCACGACGGAGACGATCTTCCCCTCGAGCACCTGGTTGCGCG
Source organism: Nitrospinota bacterium (assembly GCA_011523725.1). GTDB lineage: Bacteria > UBA8248 > UBA8248 > UBA8248 > UBA8248 > Bin107. The sequence goes on along the minus strand of WTGD01000392.1, from coordinate 7,063 downwards.
AACCGCTCAGGCTCGCATCGAGAAAGCCGATGTTTCGGGCGCGGAGGTCTTCGCCGAGCTGCGCCGATTCATCGGGGCTGGAAGTGGAAGTGTCGATGACGATGAGGCCCTCGCGCGCCACACCCGCGATGCCCCCATCGCCGAGGCAGCTCTCGCGGACGACGTGGCTGTAGAGCAGGGAGATGATGACGAACTGGGCGTCTTCCGCCGCCTCCGCCGCCGAGCTTGTAGGCGTGCCTCCACTCTCGGCGAGGGCATCGAGCCTGCTCTGGTCGATGTCGAACCCCCGCACCCGGTGCCCCGCTTCCATCAGCTTCCGGCTCATGGCCGTTCCCATGAGGCCGAGTCCTACGATTCCGATATTCGCGCTTTCCGCCATCTCGCGCCTCCACATATACGAAGCCATTTCCCCGAGGGGAGTATGAAAATCAGAATTTGGGTCGTCCCTCGGGAGCGTACCCCGTCATCTCGACAAATCCCACCCCCGTCAGCTTTTTTTCGCCCGAAACGCTTTCGGCGAAAACGCCTCCTTCCCAATAGGTGATGCCCGTGCTGCCCGCAGACTCAATCTCCTGTGCGCGGGCATACGGCTCCACTCGAAGACGGAGGCCGTGCGCCGGGACCTCGACCTCCCACCCCATGGGATAGACGGCGCCGCTTCGCTCGCTCTTCCAGGTATTTACGCCCTTGAACTTGAAATCCCCGAGGCGCAGATGCGCCGCGCGTCCATCCGCCTCCACCAGCGTGCCGCTGCTCGTGGGCTCCACGCTCCCGTCTTTTCGCCTCATGAGATATAACATCAAATCCCGTCCGTCGGACAACTGGAGGCTCAGCCAGTCCCAGCCCACCTGCTCCTTCGTCAACTGGTTCGAGCCGAACTCATGGTCCATCCACGCCGTCCCGCGCACGTCGAGTCTCCTCCCCTCGATTTCGAGAGCGCCTGTGGCGAGAAGCCGCGTGTACGAATAATAATGGGACGCGCGCCCCGGACCGGGCGCCTTCTGGCTCACTCCGTCCTCACCGTGAATCACGAGAGGTTTCGCAGGCTTCAGATCGAGGCTGAGCTTCATCTCGGGGGCCGCCGCGCTTATCCGGAGCGAGGCTGGGCCTTGTTCACTTGTGCTTTCGGCGCGCCAGTCGCGAAGCCAGACCTTGAGACCCGCCTCCGACGCGCCCGCCTGCTCGAGTTCGCCCCGGCTGATTCGCTCGGAAAACCGGTGCCTCCCGCGCTTCGCGTCCAGGACCGAGAAATGCCCGAAATAGAGATTCCTGAGCAACCAGCGGCTCTTCGATTTTCGGGGCGCTCCAGGTCGAAGCCCCACCCGGAAAAACGTGAGCATGAAGGGGTATCCATCCCCCCGGGAATCCTGCAGATTTCCCGAGAAATACCACCACTCCGTTCGGAACGCCTCGTGCGCGCCGTGGTCGCGGGGGAACTGGTAACGATAGCCGGGAAGCGCCTGCCGCCAACTCTCAGGATGCGCGGGCGCAGCGCCCAGGCTGAAGATGACGGCCAGAAGTAGTGCGAACCGTTTTTTCATTCCTCGCTCAACGCCTCGCGAATGGGGATTCTCGCGGCGGCTCTCGCGGGGAGCCAGCTTGCCGCCAGCGAAGCGAGAACCACGACGAGAAGATACGCCGCCATGCCCTTCCAGGCGAAGATATACTGGATCGTCCAGCCGAAGCTCAGCTTGTTGACGACGAAAATCAAAATGGCCGCCAGGCAAACGCCGGACGCAAGACCGGCCAGTACGGAAAGCGCACCCAGAATGGCCGCCTCCCCCATGATGGCGGTTGTGATCCCTTTCCGGTTGAGTCCCATGGCGCGGAGCGCGCCGATTTCGTGAACACGCTCCAGGATGTTCGAACTCAGGCTCGTGGCCACGCCGAGCAGGGCCACCAGGACGGCGATGAACTCCAGCGCATACGTGATGGCGAACGTCTGATCGAAGATGCTCGATACGCGCTTTTTGAGACCGGCGTTCGAGATCAGCACCATGGTGGGGTCGAGGACGTTTTCGAGCGATTTGCGGACATCCTCGGACCGCGCGTTTTCCGTGAGATATATCGCAAGAGAGCTTAAGCGATCGTCCCTCCAATGTTTCTTCAAAAACGCGCGATCCACCACGACGAAGCCGCCCTCGGTGGTGTAATCGTAATACACGCCCGCAACGCGTACCGGAACTTCGCCCCCCGGCGCCGGGAGGCGGAGGTAGTCGCCTTTCTTGACGCCGTAGAGGTTCGCGAAGGTTTCCGTCACGACCGCCTCGCCGCGCGTCCTCGCCCGCGTGAGGGTTTCTTTCGAATCGCCGTCTATGAACAACAAGCGTCCCCTTTCGGCCACGATGCGGAAATCACCGCCCGCAAGCGTGATGCGCGCTCCGCGCCAGGGCAGGCGAACGGCCCTGAAGCCATCGACCGCCGCGACGCCCGAAACCCCGCCTATGATCTTGAGCGCATCTTCTGAAACGCTCGCCCTCGACCCCTTGATGAAGCGCGACGCGGGCGCGGCGTAGAAATCCGCTCTCAGCGTCTGCTGCGTCCAGACTTCCACCGTGGCGCGGAAGCTCTCGATCATGATGATGAGGCTCACCAGCATGGCCACGGCGATCGCAAGGGAAGACAGCGTAACCGCGTTCCGGTGCGGGTGCCTGCCCAGACCGTGCGCGGCGAGCCAGGCGCTCAAGGCGCCGCCCAGAGTCCGCCGGACGATGGCCGAACCGCACAAGACGACCGGGAGGCTGAAAAGCGCGGTAGCCAGGATGACCGCCGCCGCCGAGAGATAGCCGGGCCAGGGGGTTCCCCCCGCCAGGGCTTGCAGGTTCAGCCAGTAGGCGAGGCAGGCGATCAGCAAGGCGCCTGAAACCAATGCGGCGATGGCCGCAGGCCGCACCTCCACCTTTCCCTGCCTCTCCACGATGCCCTGGCGCGGACTCTGGCGCGAGGCCGCGATCGCCGGGAAAATCCCCGAAACGAGAGAAACGCCCAGGCCGACGCCGAATCCCCAGAGAAGCTCTCTTGGGCCGAAGAGAACGTGCCGCACCTCGAGAAACGCATAGAGGTTGCGGATCGTCTGGGAGATGAACGAGAGCGCGCCCTGGGCCATGAACACGCCCATCGCAACGCCCAGGCACGAACCCGCCAGTCCGATGCAGAGCGCCTCCGCCCCGTAGAGGGAGACGATTCCCTTCGACGTTACGCCCAGCGAGCGCAGGGTGGCGATTTCGCCCCTGCGCCGAAGCACCGATGCCGACATCGTGTTGTAGATCAGAAAGCAACCCACCAGGAGCGCGATGACACTCAGCACCGTGAGGTTGAGCTGGAACGACGCCAGCATCTTCTCCACGTCGCGTCCGCGCCGCGCGGGCCGCTCGACAATCGCGCCGGGCGGGAGAAATTTCTGGATTTTTTCGCGGATCGATTCGATTTCGCCTCCATCTTCTAAAATCAGGTCGATCCGGTCCAGACGGCCGAAACGCTCGAATACCTCCTGCGCGACGCCGATGTCCATGATGATGAGGCGGCCATCCATCGACTTCGCCATGCCTTCGGGCTTCAGGACGCCCCGGACGCGGAAGCGCATTCTCCGCGCAGCTTCGACCTCCACGAAGTCACCGACCCCGACGCGCAGCGCATCCGCCACGCCCCGGGCGATGAACAGACCCTGCGGGTCGGCGATGCGCGAGAGAATTTCCTCGCGCGCGTATTTATTCTCGAACTCATAACCCCTGAAATCGTTATCTCCCAGCAGGTCGAGTCCCAGTGCCAGGACGGCGCTTCCTTGAGACGCGGCGCCGCGCCGCCACCTCGCGCCGGAACCTCCGGCCCCTCTTATCCAGACGTGCTGCTGGATGACCGGCGCCGCTCTTTTCAGTTCCCTCATCGCACGGAGCTTCAAGATGAGATTTTCATCCACGCCCAGACCGCCCGCGGAGACTTCGAGTTGCGTCTTGCCGGAAATGGCGACCAGACTGTTCTCAAACGCCCGGGTGGAGGTTTCGTTCGCCATCTTGACGGCGATGAACACGGCGACGCCCAGCGCCACGCCCACCAGCGTGAGAGCCAAGCGAAACGGTTCCTCCTTCAGACGCCGCCAGGCGAGAAGGCGCAGGAGAGAAAAGGTGACGCCCATCAGTCAGCCTCTTCCGGTGTTGTTGAAAAACCCTGCGATGCCGGTATAACAGCGACGCGATACAGCTTCGCCGCTACTCAGGGTGAGGTCAGTATGGTGCCCGACTACGCGTAGGCAACCCCGTCTGCAGTGCAAGTGTAGGGGTCGCATACATGCGACCCGCATGCTGGACGGAGAGGGCCGCATATATGCGGCCCCTACAATAGAATCTCGACCGACCTGCCAAGTCTTTTTCAACACCCCTCCTCCAGGCGGCCATCGGTGATACCGACCCGCCGCGTGGCGTAGCGCAAGGGCATCTGGTCGTGCGTCGCCATGACGACCGTAAAGCCGTCTTCCTTGTGGAGTTCTGCGACGAGTTCCAGGACGTTTTGCGAGTTCCCGGAATCGAGATTTCCCGTCGGCTCATCGGCGAGGATGAGGCGGGGTTTGTGGATGATGGCGCGCGCAACGGCCACGCGCTGCATCTCGCCGCCCGAGAGCTGCCTCGGGAAGCTGCGCATCCGGTTCGAAAGCCCCACGCGCGCCAGTGCGTTTTCGGCCATCTCCTTGATTTCGGCGCGTTTCCGGCCCTGAAGCAGGAGCGGCAGGGCGACGTTCTCATAGACGGTCATCGTCGGCATGAGATGAAAGAACTGGTGGATGAAGCCCACCTCTTTCCGGCGAATCTCGCTCAAGCCCTCATCGCTCAGACGCGATATTTCGAGTCCGCCCAGAAACACCTCGCCGCTCGTGGGCGCATCGACCGCGCCCATCAGGTGCAGGAACGTGCTCTTGCCCGACCCGCTCGGCCCGGAAACCGTGATAAACTCGCCCTGCTCCGCCTGGAAGCTCACATCCCTGAGCGCGTGGATGCGCATGTCGCCCGCGGCGTAGGTTTTGGATACTTCTTTCAGCTCGACCAGGGGATGGGCCATACCGTCTCTCCAAACGAGCGCATCGGAACATCAAGGAGTCATCACTTGTTCGAATCGCTGCCCGCTGTTTTCCTGATCACCAAAGACTACGAGGCGTCATGTCGTTTTTATACCGAAACGCTCGAATTGAAAGAAGCGAGCAGGACGAAAGACCACGTGCGATACGACCTGGGGGGAACCTCGCTCGTCGTCCACGCGCCGATTTCGGATGAAGAGATGCGCAAGTGGAACCTCGAACCCCTCGCAGAACCCAGAGGCTCGGGCGTCGTCGTGACGCTCACGCCCGAGGACGTGGACCGCGCCCATGATGTCCTCGTGGAAAAGGGAGCGGATGTCATATTCCCGCCCCGCGACGCTCCCTGGGGCGTGCGCATGTTCATGCTGAAGGACCCGAACGGATTTTTGATCGAGGTCAGCAAACCCCTTCCAGGCGGCTCAGGATAGGCCCTCGAACACCGACCTCTCCTCGCCCTGCGCCTGCATCTCTGAACGGGCGCGAACGAAGGTCTCCTCGTTGTAGAGCCAGCGCCCCGTCATACGGACGAACCACCAGAAGAAATTCCCGTTGATCTGGCTTTTGTGCGCGGTGAGGGCGCGCCATTTGCGGCGAAGGTACCTGCGGATGTTCACGCGGGTGGTGATGAACTCATCCGGCGTCCCGTACTTATCCTCCCGGAAGTCGGGATCGTCGAGCGGCGTTTTCTGGCCGAAAAGCTTCATCCAGCGCCAGGCGCGCAGCATCTTCGAGCGCGACCACGCCGTGTGGTAGAACTTGGGCACGCGCCAGGTCTCTCCCCCGTTTTCGGGGAATCGGGCGGGGTCGGCAGCCGCCTCTATGGCCTCGGTGGTGACCTTGTTGGCCATCACGTGATCGGGGTGGCCGTATCCGCCCTGCTCGTTGTAGGTGACGACCACGTCGGGGCGATAGCGGCGAACGTAGCTCACAATCTTGCCGATGGCTTCTTCCTCATCGGCGTTCTTGAACGCCCGGGGATGCCCGTTGCCCTCCCAGCCGTCCATGCCCGAATCGCGATAGCCCAGGGTGTGGACTTCGGAAATCCCCAAAATTTGCGCCGCGCGTTCGAGTTCCTTGAGCCTGATCTCCCCGAGTCGGTTCTGGTCCGCCTCGGAATCGGGGTCGAGGTTCGAGTCGAGATGCTCCATCTTGCCCATCTCGCCGTTGGTGCAGGTGATGAGGATGACGCGGTGGCCCTCGCGTGCGCTCCTGAGAATCAGGCCGCCCGTGCTGCTGCACTCATCGTCGGGGTGCGCATGAACAAGCATGAGGGTGAAGGTTCTGGACATGGGTTCCGGACGCCCGGAGGCGCGAAAAAGGCCGCCGGAGTTGAGACCGGCGGCCCTTGGAGGCGACGAATACTAGTGGTGTTCCCAGGTGTCTCCCGAATTCAAGAGCGCGTCGATATCGCCCTCGCCTTTCGCCTGGGCCGCGGCGACCTGATCGACCATCAACCCCTCGAACGGCGGACGCTCCACCTTCCTCAGGACGCCCAGGGGCACGGGGCCGCCCTCGAGTTCGACACGGCTCAGGATATGAGCGTAGCCGCCCGCCTCATCGTCCACGCGGTGGACGGTGACGTCGGGAGAATCGGCCTCGACGATGCGTACCTTGTAATCCTCGAGGGAAATACCCTTTCGCTCATCCTCCGGGCCATAGACGAGGGGCTGGCCGTCTTCGAGGTAAATCACGTTCTGCTCTTTCATGCCTTTTTCGGTGAATTTATGCCACGCGCCGTCGTTGAACACGATGCAGTTCTGCAGCACCTCGAGAAGCGACGTGCCCTCGTGGTTCGCCATCTCCTCGAACATCGCAGCCATGTGCTTCTGATCCCTGTCCGTCGTGCGGGCGACGAAGCTGCACTCCGCCCCCAGGGCCAGCGTCAGCGGGTGGAGCGGGTAGTCCACCGAGCCGATGGGCGTGGACTTCGTGCGCGAGCCCAGAAGCGAGGTGGGCGAATACTGGCCCTTGGTCAACCCGTACACGCGGTTGTTGAAG
>WTGD01000266.1 GCA_011523725.1 Nitrospinota bacterium | reverse complement strand
GCGCAGGCGATGGTGAAGCACTGCATCAGCACCGAGAGCACGTTCTTCGCGCGCACGAGGCCTCCGTAGAACAGCGAGAGGCCCGGAAGCGTCATGAACAGGACGAGGGCGGTCGACGTCAGGATCCAGGCCGTGTTCCCGGTGTCGAGCTTATCGGCCGCGAATGCGACCCCCGGGGCCAGGGTGAGCGCCGTGGCCCAAAGGACCAACATGAAGCGTTTCATCTTTTTGAACCTCCTTTAGAAATTGAAGCAATAATCCGAAAAATGTTTTCGTTCAGGTTTCAGGCAACGGGTATTTTTCCGGCTTCTTCGGACCCGATACCCGCCGTCATCAGGCGCATGCACCAATCTCCCTGAGATGGTCTCGCACCCCGAGGGGCGTCGGAACCAGCCATTGCGTCAAGGAAAATAGGGATTCCTTGCGGGGGAAACCCCCCAATCGTCTCCAGAACAATCCTGGGCGTTGGATGAGTGTAAGCCCTACTATAGCATCCCGAGCGCCGCCTGTGTAGCAAGCGCCCGGTTTCAAGAGGACCCCGGCGAACCACCTGCCTTCATTCGACATCGTTTCAGGGACGGATTTACAGGAAGTCGGGGGCGCGATCAACGCCGCGCGGCGGGAGATCGCCGGGCGCTTTCATTTCAAAGAGGCGTGATGTGCCCTGCGCGCGCATTTGCCCGCATTTGCGCGTCGGGGCTTACAGGTCCCATCCCCTATATTCCTCCCCCTGGGGATGCGCGCGGCATCCCTGGACTGGAGGAGTCCCGGCATTGCGAAAGTCCCTGAAGATCATCCGGACACCCGGCATGGCCCTCGCGTCGGGCCGAACCGCCCGCTTTTCGGGCGAGACGCGCGGGCTGGCCCGGTTTCTGACCAGCGAGACCTCGGCCGACACGGGCGCGTTCACCTTCGAGGGCAGGGAGGCGCTCCTGGAGATCGTCGCCGCGCTCGATGAGGTTCTGAACAACCGCGCGCCCGACCGGACCGTCAGCGTCTTAAAGGGCGCGCAGGTGGGCATGACCACCCTCGCCATCGGCTTTGCGCTTTACTGCGTCATCGTCCACCGCCTGAACGTGGGCTATTTTCTGCCGGATCAGGATTTCGCCGACCGCTTCGATCAGACGCGCGTGCGCCCCGCGCTCAGGCGCGGGGGAATGGCCTCGCTCATGCGCGAGGGGAAATACAAGGGCGCGTCGCCCAAGGGCCTGAAGGAATTCCCCGGACGCGGGGGTTCGCGCTTTCTCTACATCCTGGGCCTTAAGGACATCGGCAACGCCATATCGATTCCGCTCGACGTGCTGATTCGCGACGAGGTGGACGATCTTCCGCCGGAAAACCTCAAGTGGTCGAACGACCGCATCGACGCCTCGCCACTCGCCCTGACGCTCAACCTGGCCGTCGGCAGAACCCCGGGCGCTGGCATTCACGCCATGTACGAGGCGGGGGACCGGAGGCGCTGGCGCGTGAGGTGCCCCGCATGCCGCGCCGAGAGCGTTCCGGAGGAGTACTGGCCCGGCATCCTGCGCGCGGGCGCGCTCGCTTGTCCGGAATGCGGCGGCGCGCTCGGCAGGGGAGCAGGGCGGTGGGTGGCCGGGCGGACGAGTCGGCGGCACCGGAGCTACCGCCTCTCCCAACTCGCTGTCGGCGCGGTGCGCCTGGAGCGGGTAGCGGCGAAATGGGCCGCCGCCCGCCTCCCTAGCGAAAAGGCGCGCTTCCGCTGCTCGGCGCTCGCCATCCCCGATGCGGGCGACACCCAGCCGATCTCCCGGGAATTGCTCGCGAAGCTGCGCGACGCCGCGCCCTACCATCTGGCGGAGGCGCCCGCATGAGCGCGCGCCATCGCTTCTGCGGAATCGATACGGGGGATGCCTGTGCGGTCGCGGTGCGCGAGCGGGAAGAAGGCCGGCCCGCCCGGTGGGTCTATTTCGAAGCGCCGCCGATAGAGCGTCTCATCGAGCGGTGCCGCGCCGTGTTCCCGGGTCTGGGGGTGGAGGCGTTCGTCATCGACGGCGGACCCCACACCCGGGCCGCGCGCGCGGTATACGATCTCTATCCCGACGGAGGCTTCATCTGGCGGCACACCGAGGGCGAGATGCAGACGAAGGAAGTCTCCTTCCTGGGCGTGGAGCGCCGCCACGTGCGGATGAACCGCGAGGACCTGCTCGATCACCTCGTGGAGGAGTTTCACGAGGGGGCCGGGCGGGTGCTGCTGCCAAGCCCCAGGGACACCGAAGAGGAGGCGCTGCTCGCCGGGGTGGAGCGTCACCTGATGAATTTGAGGAAAAAGCCGCGCATCCGCTCCTCCGGGGAGACGGTGCTGGCGTATGAACGGAACGAGAACCACTTCGGCTTCGCCTGCGCCTATGCGCGGCTGGCCGAATCCCTGGCGCAGAGCGAGGGCGTGCTGGCCCCGCTCGCCGGGGGAACGGTGGCGCCGCAGGTTTTCGAGCAGCGGAAGCTTATGAGGAGATGAGAATGGAGAGTGTGAAGAGGGTGAAGGCTCCCGGGCGGAAGTCGGGAGCCGTAAGCAAAGGGGATGCCGCGCGGCGTTCAGGTCGCATGAGCGCAGGAGTTGACCCGGACGAGAGAATCTGGCGTCCCCTGGGTGAGGGGCGCGGCGGGGTGGCTCCCTGGACCCATACGCGCATGCAGGCGCTGGCGTATGAGCTTTGGCTCACGAACCTGATGGGCCAGCGCCTGATCGAGATCGTGACGGATCACGTCGTGGGCGAGGGGGTGAACTGGCACGGGGAGGACGAGAGCGCATTAAGCGCCGTGAAGGCGTTCTGGGTCGACCCCGTGAACCAGATGGACATCCGCTTCGAGCGGCTGGTCTCGGAACTCGGCATTTTCGGCGAACTCCTGCTGCCCGCCGCCGTCTCGCGCTTCGAGGGGCGCGTCCGGCTGGGCTACGTCAGCCCCCGGCTGATCGAAGAGGTCGTGACGGACCCGGACAACTGCGCCCTGCCGATCGGGGTCGTCCTGCGCGCCCGGGGGCCGGGCGGCGCGGCGCGCAAGGGCAAGCGTATCAGGACGGTCCTGGGCGGCGACCCGCGCGGCTATCTGAGCGCCTCCGCGCAGAAGGAGCGTGCGCGCTTCACCGACGGGGAGGCGTTCCTGTTCCAGATCAACAAGGCGAGCGACGCCGCGCGCGGCGCTTCCGATCTCCTCGCCGCCATCGACTGGATAGACACCTATGAGCGCTTCATTTTCGACGCCGTGGAGCGCGCGCGTCTTCAGAACAGCTTCATCTACGACGTCACCTTGAAGGGCGCGGGCCCCGAGAAGATAGCCGAGTGGCTCGCCGAGAACGGCGTCGCGCCCAAGCCCTCCAGCGTGCGCGTCCACAACGAGAAAGAGGAGTGGCAGGCCGTCTCGCCCGACCTGAAAGGAGGCGAGTCCGGCGCGCAGGGCATCGCCAAGATGATGCGCGGCCTGCTGCTCGGCGGCGTGGGCGTTCCCTCTCACTGGTTCGCCCAGGGAGAGGACGTGAACCGCGCGTCGGCGGAATCCATGGACCAGCCGACGCTCAAGAAGATGACGCGCCGCCAGCGCACCGTGCGCCACATCTTGCAAGCCATGGCCGACAAGCAGCTCGAAGAAGCCCACCGCGCGGGCGCGCTGCCCGAGGAGGCGATGCGCTCCGGCGTCTCGCCCGTTCTGCCGGATATCTCCGTACGCGACACCGAGAAGATGTCCCAGGCGCTCCTGCGTGTGAGCACCGCGCTCGAGACGGCCACCGCGCGCGGCTGGATGAGCGATGACGCCGCCGGCAGGCTCATCACCCACCTCGCGGGCCAGTTCGGGGTGAACATGGAGGGGTAGGGGGGACTTGAGGATCGTATATGAAAAAGTGCTCAACTGATAAGATGTACAAAATTTTCTGTTTGCGGGAAATTTCTGTTTTCGGAGATAGTAAAGGCTTGGAGAGAAGGCGATGGACAACAAGCATATTCAAGAGGGTGCAAATAAAAACAGCGGGCGTGAGCCCATCAAAGAACCACTCGTTTCCGTTGTCAACAAAATGAGAGGATTAGGTTTGTTCGATGGCGTCGATGACCCGTATGTAGAACTCATGAGGGAACGAGGTATCGAGATTAGAAACTAAACAGACCTAAGACTTGCGCTCTACTCCACAAACTCCCTCACCGACCCGATCGGCGTTCCGTCTTTTCTGGTGATGGGTTTGGTGACGCTCAGGTTGTAGCTCGCCGTGAGGACGGCCTGCATGTGGCGGCCGTGGCCGCCGGCGACCACGATGAGGATGTCTTCCGGCCTCGGGACGATGGGGGCCATGTCCTCGTCATCATCGAGATTCACGAACGGAGCGAGCGGCGTCATGTCGAAGCCGCCGCGGTCGCGCATGAGGCGAATCGGCTGGCGCGCGTTCTCGAAGATGAACTGGGATACATCGGCCTTTGACCACCCCTGATTCGATAGCCAGCTAGCCGCCTCGGCCGTCAGCACGAGCATCTGCTCGCTCGGCAGCCCGCTCCGGTAGACGCCGTTCGCGCCCAGATGGCTCATGGCGGAAGCCGCCGTGCCCAGGTATTTGTGCGGCGTCTTGCTCACGAGGTCGTTCACGTTGTGGGGCGACTCGGCGCAGAGCATGGTGACGGCGGAAGTCTCGGGCGCGAGCCCCCTGTCCTCATGAAAGGCCGGCCAGGGACTCCCTTCTTCATCTTCGCCGATGGTGTAGGCGTATTTGCCCGGATGCCCGTGGGTGGCCATGTCCGTCACGCCGGGGATGCCGCCGCCCGCGTTCATCATCAGGAGCCGCACCGCGCGGCCGAGCGTCGCGTTGGCGCGCCAGCCCTGTCCGAACACGTTCTGGCGGCAGTTGACTTCCAGTTCGTTCCGAACCGGCCCGTGGACGATCATCAGGTGCGCGCCCGGATGGGTGGTCGTCTGGCGGCCGTAGAGGTTGTAGGCGGGCTCCGTCATGGCCTGCACAGCGGCGATGAGGGCGGGCAGGTATTCCGGCCTGCAGCCCGCCATCACGGCGTTGATGGCGATGATCTCCGCCGTGGCGGGCGCGTTTCTGGGCGGAATGTTGGCGATGACGTCGTGCGGCGCGTAGTCCGTGTAGCGCAGGGTCTCTGCGACGCGCTCCTCGGTCGGCGGGATGACGGGCAGCCCGTCCGTCCAGCCCTCCTCGTAGAAGTGATCGAATATCGCGCCCACGTCTTCATCGAGCGCTATCTGGCGGGGGGGCTTTGGCTCGTTCATGGAGCGGTCAATCGCTCGCCTGCGTGAGGGCGGACGCCAGATGCGCGCTCGCTCTCGCCGACATCGCATCCACCTCCTCGCGCTTTCTGCCCGCGATGGGGTGGGGCAGCGTGACGAGGGGAAGCTCGTTCATCTTGTGCAGCCTGGTGAGCTGCCTGGCGTAGACCTCGAAGGCGTCGGTGACGACCGTGACCGTGGGGAGCCCTCTTTTCTCGAGAGCGACGCTGTCGTGGATACTCCACGACGTACACGAACCTCAGTCGCCGAGCGCGCTGACGACGGCGTCGCACTCTCCTTCCACCTGCTCCATCAGGGCGGGCGATGCGCCGCTCACGGATTCCTTCCGGTAGCGCACCACGCGCACGCCGGGGAACTGCTCTTCGAGCGCGGCGCCCATGACGTCGAATATCTCATCCGTGAAATCCTTGGTGTTGTTGATGAGGCCTACGCTCTTGCCGCTCAAGCTCTCGGGCCGCGCGGCCATGACGGCGCTCGCGCCCGGCGCCTCCGCCACGGGTTCGTAGACGAGAATCTTTTCCTTCGCCTTCGTCATTTCGCTCATGTCCACCCTCCTGTGCGAAGTTTTTCGGGGAGGTCGAATTCGCCCGCCTCGATGATTTCCGGCCATTCTAACCGAAGCGGCAGCACGTGGGAAATTCCCGGTTTGCATCTAGCCGGCGGGAATTCGGCGCTCCGCTCGCGCGAAAGCTACCCGACCCCCCGCACCTCCTTCGCCCAGGCGCTCATGAAGGCCGTCCTGTCGGGCAGGGCGTTGTTGATGCGGAGTCCGGTGACTCCCATCTTTTCCATGTCCTCGAGCCTCTTTCTGCATTCTTCGGGCGAGCCGACGATAGCGAAGCGCTCGGCCAGATAGTCCCTGAGGCCGTACTCGTCTACGAGCGCCGCGTTGTGCCCCTTCTCGATGACGTTGTGCTCAGAAGCCCTGTACCCGTCTCTCAGCGCGCGGATGCCGGATTCGAGTTCTGTGGGAATTCGCTTGCCCTCCAGCGTGAAGGCGAACGAGTGGTGCGCGCTCGCGGCGAGGGAGGTGCGGATGTCTTCGCGGGCGCGCTCACCGTCAGAATCGATATGGGCGTCCACCAGCCACCAGAGGTCGAGATCCTCCACCCTTCGGCCCGACTTTTTGGCGCCCTCGTCGATGAAGGCGAGCGTGTCCGCGATGACCTCGGGAATGAAGCCGGTTCCGATGATGACGCCGTCCGCCACCTCGCCCGCCAGGCGCAGCGTCCTGGGGCCTTCGGCGGCGATGTGGATGGGAACATGGGATTTGTGCCAGCTCAGCCGGTTGGCTCTCCCCCTGTACTCGGCGCTTCCTTCTTCGAGCATGCCCCGCACGGCGAGAACGTATTCGCGCATCTCGGCGAGCTTGGCGGGCTTGAGGCCCAGATTCAACACGGCGCTGTCGCCCGTGGCGATTCCCCAGAAGGCGCGCCCGCCGGAGAGCTCGTTGATCGTGCCGATGGCGCTCGCGGCCACCGCCGGGTGGCGCGTCAGAGGGTTCGTGACGCACGGGCCGAAGATGATCTCGCTCGTCTCCATCGCGCATATCGCGCTCGATACGTAGAGTTCGCGGTAAAGCGATTGGGAATCGGCGATGAACACCGCGTCGAAGCCGAGCTCCTCCGCGCGCTTGCACCAGCGGGCGAACGAATGCGCGTCGGGCGGTCTGAATGAAATGCCGTGTCTCATGAAGTTGTCCTTTGTGGTTGACTGGTCCGGCTGATTATCTCGCGGCCCCACGCCCGGATGAAGGCGGGCTTGTCGTGCACGTGGGCGGCGATTCTCAAGGCCCCCACGCCCGTCGCTTCGAGTTCGCGGACCCGCTTCACGCATTCCGCGGCGTCGCCCGCGATGGCGAAGCGATCCAGCAGGTATTCGCGAAGGCTGAGCCTGTCCACGAGTTCGGCGTTCGTCTGCTTGTCCACCATCTCGTGTTCGTGGAACGCGTATTCTTTTTTCAGGGTCTCGACGGCGGAGCGAAGCGCACCCGGCACCCGCTTGCCCTCCAGCGTGAAGCGAAAGGCGTGGTGCGCGCTCGCGGCGAGCGCCATGCGGATTTCCTCTCGCGCTTGTTCGCCGTCTTCGCGCACGTTCACCTTAGCGAGCCACCAGACGTCCAGATCCTCCACCTTGCGGCCCGATTTTCTGGCGCCCTCCTCGAGCCAGGTGAGGGAATCGGCCACCACTTCCGGGGTGAGGCCGCACCCGATGGTGACGCCGTCGGCTATCTCGCCGGCCAGGCGGATGGTGCGCGGCCCTTCGGCGGCGATGTAGAGCGGAACCTGCTTTTTATGCCAAGTAAGCGCGCAGGGTTTTCCCCGGTAGGTTGCCGCGCCCTCTTCCAGCATCCCGCGCAGTGCGAGCACGTAATCGCGCACCTCGTCCACGCGGCCGGGGTTCAGACCTAAGTTCAGGACGGCGCTGTCGCCCGTGGCGATCCCGAACAGCGCGCGGCCGCCCGAGAACTCATCCACCGTGGCGATGGCGCTCGCCGCCGTCGCGGGGTGGCGCGTGAGCGGGTTGGTGACGTTCGGCCCCAGCAGGACGCGCGAGGTGTTCGCCGCGCAGATGGCGCACGAGACGTAAAGCTCCCGGTAGAGGGATTGGGAGTCCGGCACCCAGATGACGTCGAAGCCCGCATCTTCCGAGAGCCGGCACCAGTGCGCATAGGTCTCGGGCGCGGGGGGCAGCATGGCGATTCCGTGTTTCACGCGTAAAATCTCCTATTCCGGTATTCTCATCTTAACGCCGCCCGCGCGCTCTTCCTGGAGTGTCATGGCGCGCCTCGCGTCATCATCTCCCCATCCTCGGTTCAGCCCCGTGCTGAGCTCCCCGTAGGCGATGTTGCCTATCGCCATAGGCACGTCGTGCTCGCGGGCGAGTTCGAGCGCGAGACCGACGTCCTTCACCGAGCCTTTCATGGGAAAGTGGGGCTCGTCGAATTTTCCCTGGAAGAAAGTTTCGGGGAAGATGAAGTGGAAGTGCACGCCCCGGCCCACCGCGCCGTTTCTAATCGTCTCGGCCAGCACTTCGGGCGCGGCGCCCGCCTTCACGCCCAGAGTGTAGCACTCCGCCGCGAGGGCCTGAATGCCGTAGCTCATACAATTGTGGGCGAGCTTGCACACGGTGCCTGTGCCGATGGGGCCCGTGTAGGTGGGCCGGTCCCCGATGGCGTCGAAAAGGGGCTTGCAGCGCTCATACACTTCTTCATCGCCCCCCACCATAACGGCCAGCCGCCCCGTGTTCGCGCCGATGGTGGAGCCGCTCACGGGGGCGTCGAGCATGTGCGCGCCCGCTTCGGCGAATTTCTGGTGGATTCTGCGGACGATGGCGGGGTATCCCGTGCTCAGGTCGACGTATACTTTCCCCGCGCTGATGCCTGCGAGAACCCCGTTCGGCCCGGTGGCGACGCTCTCTACTTCCCTGGGTCCCGGCAGCGAGGTGAAGACGACCTCGCTCGCTTGGGCCACCTCTGCGGGAGTGTCCGCCCACAGCGCGCCGCGCTCGATGTGATCCGCCGCGGCTTCGCGGACAATGTCGTGAACGACGAGCTCGTAGCCCGCCTTCTGGAGGTTGGCCGCCATGCCGGCCCCCATGTTTCCCAGTCCGATAAATCCGATTTTCATCATCTGTTCCTTTTCGGGTTGTGAATTTCGCACAGTGGTATTTCTTTCGTTCCAGGCTCCGCATCTTGGAGACTATGAAAGGAGAACCTGTAAAATGAATGCAAACCATTCCAAAAACAAGTTAAGATGAGCGGAATCTGGAAAATACAGTCGCAGCGAAGAGAAAACAGCGGCGGAAAAGTTGGAACCAACCGGGAGATGCGAAAAATGGAGACTCGGGAAGCTTTCATGAGAAGGGCGATATCGCTCGCTTCTCAAAACGTGAGAGAGGGACTCGGCGGGCCTTTCGGGTCCGTCGTGGTGAAGGATGGCGAGATCGTCGGCGAGGGCGTGAACCGGGTGACGTCTTCCTGCGATCCCACCGCGCACGCCGAGATGCTCGCCATTCGGGCGGCGAGCGCGAAGTTGAAGAATTTCGATCTGTCCGGCTGTGAGATATACACGAGCTGCGAGCCTTGCCCCATGTGTCTGAGCGCGATTTACTGGGCGAGGATAGAGCGCATGTATTACGGGAACACCATCGTCGAGGCCGATGCGATCGGGTTTTCCGATGAGTTTCTCTACAAGGAAATCGCCCTGCCGATGCGCGAAAGAGAACTGGAATCGACTCGGTTTCTGAAAGATGAGGCGCTCGAATCCTTCAACCTGTGGGCGCAGATGGAGGACAAGATTTCCTATTGATTCCCGTTTTGCAGAGGTTCTCTTTCCCTGCCCTTATGTAATCTCTGTTGGCGCGGTTTCGTCTTTCTCCAGAACGACGATGCGCTCCTCGAGCCTGGGCGGCGTCATCAGCGTGTTGTGGATGGGGCAGTTTTCGAGTTCATCCAAAAGCTCCGCCTTTTGTTCTTCCGATACGTCGCCGTGGATGTAATAGCTCGTGCGGATGACGCCGATGGAGAGTTTTCTCCGCTCCGGGTCCGAATGAAAATCGGCATGAAACTTGGGCGATAAATTCCGCTTGAACTCCGCGTGGACTTCCACGTCGTCGATCACGATGCCCTTGGCCTTCGCTGCTCCCAGCAGCGTGTAGAGGCCTCAGCCCGCGTGCCCTGCGATGAAGAACTCGAACGGCGTGGCGGCGAGGTCCGTGCCGCCCCGGGTTTCGGGCTCGTCGAGCACATAGGAATGCTTGCCCGTGGTGGTGAACATCTGAAGCTGCGTGCCATGGATGTGGCGGAGGATGACTTGCGGCGTGTTCGGTCTTTCCGGCATGAAGATGACTCCTCGAAAACGATGTGGTTTATTTACAGGTGCGGTGGATTCTAGCAGAGATGCGGGCGGGATTCTTCCCGCAAAGAAATTATCGATTCGTAGTGCGCGTTATCATTCACAAAGGGGGAAGGCGTTTTGAGCTTTCATCATGCCAGAGAGGTTTTCGCCGAAATGCTCGATTCGGTGAGCGCGGAAGAAGAACCGGAAAAGCACCAACTCTACCAGGGTCTCACGCTACTCGCCGAAGGATTCGAGTACGACTTCAACATGATCAAGAACAGGCTCCAGCAACTCGAAATCGAGATGCGGAAATTCGAGGCCAGGAGCTAGAAAAAAGAAGAGCGGGACGTTGCATCCCGCTCTCTTTTTCTGCTTTTCTGAGGTGAGAACTCGTCTCACCTTACAAAGGCGTCGTGTCGCCTTTATCCGTGCATCAGCCTTTGTCTTCCTCCCCGCCCGGCTGATGCGATGGGGCCGGGGAGGGCGGCGTTTCCGCACGGCTGAAGCGATTTATCGTAGATATCATCGCACCCTCCTTTTTTGAGGGGTTTTCTGAATCCGGACCGGAGCCGCTTCCTGTGTCGGCTCCTCCCCGCCTTACTCGGCTCACGCCGAGGACCATCAAAGATGGTTCGCCCGCATCGCTCGTCAAAGCGTCCTGGACGTCTCGGCGACGATGGCCCGGTTCCCTCAATATCGCCCCAATGCGCGAAAAATGCAAATTCCCGGTTCGCTGGGAATCCAAGTATCTGAAAAGAGAAGTCTTAAAAGTTCGAGGCCTCCGGCGTCTCGGTGGAGGCGCTCGATTTCGTCATCTTCTCAGGCCCAGGCGCCTTGGCGAGATTCAACTCCAGAATCTTGGGCTCCGCGCTCAGGAATTCCAGACCGTTCGGCAGGTCGATGTCTCGGCCCGACAGCGTACGCGAATGCGCGCCGGGCGTCATTTTGGCGAGGTTCACGTTCACGCGCAGGCGGGTGGCGTCGATGTAATTGAGCAGGTCGCGCCTGCCCCGGAGG